>JBEAPC010000113.1:0-7651 GCA_041164585.1 Bacteroidota bacterium | reverse complement strand
CTGCTGGGGGACTAATAGTTTGCCCTCCCGTTGGTGGTTGTATTACTGTTGTTGTAGTTTGATCTTTTTTACTACAAGCAGCAAGTAAAATTATCATCGTAAATAAAAAGAGATGACTATTCTTACTGTAATCATTTTTCATACACACAAAATACTGATTAAAATACAATAATATATAGCTGAAAGAAGAATCGGTTTATTGATGGAGCAAACCCGCCATGCGGGATGACCTCGCTGCGCTCGGTCACTTTCCGATACAGAACTTAGAAAATATAAAATCTAACTGATCTTCATTGGTAATCTCACCCGTAATCAAACCAAGATAGTGTAAACACTGGCGAATATCTAAGGCAAGTAAGTCTCCAGTAATATGCATGTCCAACCCTTCAGCTACATCACGTAGTGAAGCCGCTAATTGCTTGAGCGCATCATGATGACGTGCGTTGGTGACAATGGTTGCTTCTGCATTTAAATCGCCGTGCACGGCTTTAGAAACCAACGCTTTTTTGAGTTCATCAATTCCTTGGCGCTGTTTTGCAGAAATAAAAATGATTCCAGGCGCTTGGCTAAAAGCTGCTATAGAAGCGGCTTCTGCAGCGTCAGACTTATTAGCAATGAGCAAGTATTTGATGCGCTCTTTATCAAAAACGGCAATCATTTCTTGCAACTCAACCAATGAAATATCATTTTGGTCAAACAAGTATAGGACCAAATCAGCGGCGCGCATTTTCTCAAAACTCTTTTCAATACCAATGGTTTCAATACTATCGCTACTATGTTCCCTAATCCCTGCCGTATCAATCAGTCTAAATAGAATGCCATCAATATTCAACACTTCTTCAATAGTATCGCGCGTAGTCCCTGCTAATTCACTCACTATGGCCCTATTCTCATTTAAGAGCGTATTCAACAGCGTTGATTTACCCGCATTGGGTTTTCCAATAATGGCCACTTGTACGCCATTTTTAATGGCATTACCTAATTGAAAAGATTGCAACAACTGGTTGGTAGAACTACTGAGTAATTGTATTAGCCTAACCAACTGATCCCTATCGGCAAATGCCACGTCTTCCTGAGAAAAATCCAATTCCAATTCAATGAGTGCAGAAAATTTAACTAACTCTTCTCTCAATTGGTGCAAGGCCGATGAAAAACCGCCGCGCATATTATTCAAAGCCGTTTTGCGGCTGGCTTCTGTATTACTTGCAATCAAATCAGCCACCGATTCTGCCTGCGCTAAATCAAGTTTCCCGTTTAGAAAAGCACGTTGGGTAAATTCTCCTGGTTTAGCCATTCTAACACCTCTATCATTAATGGCTTGTATTACTTTTTCAATGATATAGGGCGATCCATGGGTACTAATTTCAATAGTGTCTTCTCCAGTATAAGATTTAGGTCCTTTAAACAAAGAAAGGACTACTTCATCCAAAGCATTCTCTCCATCTTTTAAATACCCTACATGCAGCGTATGAGAAGCTTTTGTTTCTAAATCCTTTGAAGGGAACAAACTATTGATCACAGGAAAAGCTTGTTTACCGCTGATTCTAATCACGCCAATGGCACCCAATCCTGGAGGAGTTGCTAGTGCAACAATGGTATCATCCCAACCTATAAATTTTGAAGACAATGGAATTGTTTTTGCAAAAATAACGTTTCATGGCTTGGATAGACCATTCTTTGAAACCATTCTTGAACAAGACAGCTATTCATCCTCAGAAACCCTAAAGCTAATGGCTTGCCTTTGGCGATACGTCACTTTTCTGCCATTCTGTTCTGCTGGAATCCAATTTGGTCCTTTTTTAATAGCCCTAACTGCTTCTGCCCCTATTCCATAACCTGGATCAGTTTCAGCTTGTACTTCACTTATAACACCTTCTTTGTTAACCACAAAAGAAACTACTGCCGTATAAATGCCCGCAGGAGCCCCATTATTCACGGGTAAATCTCTGTTGAGGTTCTTTTCTAAGAACTTGGTCCAACCGGCTAGACCATCTGGAAAACGGGCTTGGATTTGAACCTCGGTGAATGGTACATCATAATCTTGATTTCCTGACTCCACAAAGTCCTTTCCAATTGATGATTCCACTGGTGCTGAAGGCAGACCTTGCTCTTCAACACCTTCAACATGGGCATTGCCTATTTGAACGTTTTCAAAGGTTTCTACTGGCTTCATTTCATCTTCTTCTGAAACCAGATTGTCTGGAGAAATCACTGGTACATTGTATCGCTCAGCGGCCACTACAACTTTTTCCTGTGGTGGAGGTGGAGGTATTGGCTTTTCTTTTTCTTCCACCTTAAAAGGATCTAAAACCAATTCTACCATAGATTGTTGCTGAATAAAACTTCGTCCACGATTGGCCAAAATATTGCCCACAATAAATAGCAGACAAATCAAAATGGTTCCTATCAATGCATATTCCATGCGTTTGCCATAATTCTTACGCAAGTCATAAGCACCATAGTTTTTGTTCCTGCCTTCAAAAAGCAAGTCAAGCAGTTCCGCTTGAAGGATTTGCATTTTTTCCATTACGGTTGTTTTCAATGTGATGGAGGAATACAAATATTTCCATAAAACAAAACATAAATTAACAGCGGCCCAGCTTTGAAACGCTTGCTATAGCTTCATTTCAGGGCAAAAAAAAGCCCCACTCAAAAGAGTGGGGCCTAAAAATATCGGTAAGAAATTATTCTTCAGATACTTGGAAAGTGATGCTTTGTTTGTGACGATAGATTACGTTTCTACCGTTTTGAACAGCAGCCTTCCATGATGGTCCTTTTTTGATTACACGAACAGCTTCTTCTTTGGTACCATAACCGGGATCATTCTCGGCTTGTACTTCAGAGATACCACCATTCTTGTCCACAATAAAGGAAACAATAACTGTGTATTTTCCGGGAGGCGCACCATTGTTTACAGGTAAATCCCTGTTCAAGTTACGCTCCAAATACTTAGTCCAAGCTGGCAAACCACCGGGGAACTCAGCAGGAATTTGTACTACGGTAAATACTTTATCGTAGTCTTCTTCTTGCTTAGGAGCTTCCACTTTACCGGTACCAGTTTCAACAGGAGGAGCAACAATACCTTCGTCTTTTGTTCCTTCCTGGTTTACGGTACCAATCTTGGTATCTTCCAGTTTTTCTACTTCTTTGATTTCATCCTTTTCCTTCACTTCTTCATCCTTCACAATCTTTGGAGGGGTGAATTTGGTGATTTCCACTTTAGGCGGTTCTTGCTTTGGTGGTGGTGGTGGTGGTGGTGGTTCAGGCTTTTTTTCTTCCTGCTTCATGTTCTCAAGATTTACATCTTGAGCAATCACTTCAACAGCTTTTTTCTTAGAAGAGTTTGCTAAAACCGTCCCCAGTATCAGCAATAGGCAAACCGCAACAGTACCTAATAAAGCGAAAGTGATACGCTTACTATAGGTTTTGCGCAAGTCATAAGCGCCATATGCCTTATTTCTACCCTCGAAAATGATATCGAGGATATCGGCTTTTAAAATTTGGTTTACATCCATGATTCAGTGTCTTTATTGGTAATATTCCACTTGTTTATTTTGCTGGAGCAGCTGCGCCTGCTGCTTCTGATACCTTCACCAATTGTGCTTCAACTGATGAAATATCTACCAGGGCATAACGCTTACAAACATTAATGGCCATTTCATCTAGAATATCTACAACGTTACGATAAGTACACTCTTCTGATGGTTTTAACACCACCACTAAATCCTTTTCGGGAGTACGAGCTTTCTTATCCAAAATCACATTGCGAATTTCTTTGAAAGTTGTGGATTTAAAGTTTGATGCGCTATTGTCCAATTGACCTTCATAGTAAAAAACGTTATCGTCTTTTCCTAGAAGGATGGTAATAACACCCGATTCTTTGGCCTTGTTCTGATCCTCAGGCTTGTCCGCATCTTTGGGCAAGTAGAGTTTCATAGCGGTAGGCTGACTCATGGTGGTGGTGAAGATGAAGAAAGTGATTAGCAAGAACCCTAGATCCACCATTGGGGTAAGATCCACTCGGGTACTCAACTTCTTACTTTTCTTGACACCAGGTCCTTTTTTATGGCCACCGCCACTCGAGGTATCCATTTCTGCCATGTCGGAAGAATTTATTTTTTTGAATAATCTTGTTTACTTCTGTTCCTTATTCTGTCCTTTTCTCACCCTTCATAGCACTTTTCCATAATTCAGTACCTACTGGTACGCTTTCTGGATTGGTAATCATCTGAAATTTCAAAATATCATTCTTTTTAAATGCATCAATTACATTTTTGAAAGCAGGATATTTAGAGGCGTTATCGCCTTTCAATTGAATGTTTGCTTTTTGACCAGCGTAAGCGCTAAGAACTAAGCCCATCCAAGTGGAAACTTCATTGTTGGAAGAATCTTTACAAGGAATACCTGGTAAGGCATTACCCTTGCGACCTTCCTCAGGAATTGCAAGAAAAGCAGACAGCCCGCTAAATGGTGCACCAAAGAAACCTGCTTTCTTGAACTTTTGAACGTCTAGGTTCAGGTTTTTGGTGGTATTCAGCGTATTTGCGATGACTTCCTTTTTGGATTCATCGTCCATGGAAATAAATACTTTACCGTCCTTGTCAATAGTAATCAACACAATGTCCTTGGTTTCAGCAACTTTTGCTGCAACAGAACTAGGTGTAGTTACTGCAATGGCTTCCGCGGGTTTGAACTTTGTTGTCAAGATAAAGAAAGACAACAAAAGGAACGCCACGTCACACATCGCCGTCATGTCGATATTGGTACTTTTCCGTGGTAATTTGGCTCTACCCATTGTTATTAATTTAAGATTTCACTAATTAGATTCAAAATTTGTTGCATTCCACAAATAATCAAAGATTATTTATAGTTAGCAGCAAAGCTTTGAGTCAGGGTGAAACCAGATTCGTCAATACCGTAAGTGATACCGTCAATACGAGTGGTAAACACGTTGTACATGATGATGGCAACAGCAGAAGTACCAATACCCAAAGCCGTGTTGTACAAGGCTTCAGAGATACCTTGAGACAATTCACGAGCAGCTTCTCCACCACCTTCATCACCTAATTTAGAGAATGAACGGATCATACCCATTACCGTACCCAATAGACCCAAAAGGGTTGCTACTGACGCGATAGTAGACAAGAATACCAAGTTCTTTTCCAACATAGGAAGTTCCAAAGCTGTAGCTTCTTCTACTTCTTTTTGAATATTCAACACTTTTTGCTCAGTAGCCAATTCAGTGTTGGTAATCATTTCTTTGTATTTTTTAAGACCTGCTTTCATTACGTTACCTACAGATCCTTTTTGCTTGTCGCAAGCAGCAAGAGCCTTATCAACGTCTTTGTTAGCAAGGTGAAATTGTACTGAACGTACAAATTCAGCAATGTTTCCAGTTCCGTTTGCTTTAGTGATAGTCAATAGACGCTCAATTACAAAAGAAACCACAATCAATAAACAACCAATCAAGATTGGTACAATGATACCACCTTCATACATTTTTGGTAAAGCACCCTTAGGTCCTTTATGGTTAGGCCAAAAACCACCATTTGGATCAGGAGTAGTGAAGTTGCCGTCGGCACCGATTACAAAGCGCCAAAGAACGTAACCGAGAACGATACAGGCAATAGGAGCGATAGTTGCAACCAAGTTACCACTCTTTTTAGGTTGAGCGGAAGTTGCGGTTTTAGCAGCCGCTGGTGCAGTTGGTTTGATGTCAGCCATGATTCAATTGATTTTTGGTTTTAAAAATTACAGTTGATTTAAAAATTGATTTCGCAATGCTACATAAAAAATGTTTTGAAAAAACAAAACCTTTCAGACATTTTTTATTAGGGCTTACAAATTAGGTATTTTATTGAAACAGAAAACAAGAACAGGCGAATCTTTTTTGTTTTTTTTCAGCTCTGACTGGATTTTGGCCAAAAAAACTAGGAACCATCGGTCCTGTTGCATTTCACCGATTTATTTTACATAATTTACCATTTATCCAAACGTTTATCATTTTTGAATGTTGAACAGGCTGGAAAGCTATCTTTAAACTATCATTAAATTTTTAAAACTACTTATGAGAAGGTATTTTCTTTCACTGGCGTTGTTTGCAACAACTGTTAGTTTTGCCCAACGACCCCAGAATCCAACACCAAGTCCCACTCCGGGCACTCCCGGAACCGGAGCACCAACCATAACCGGGATCCCTGGTTTTGGAGGAGGAGCAGCCCCAAGAACAGCGCCTAGGCCTTATAAAGATGTTATTACAGACAAAGCAATTACCAAGAAAGGTCTATTCACCGTTCACAAAGTTGATGAGAAGTATTATTTTGAAATTGCCGATTCTATTCTTGGAAGAGAAATACTATCGGTTGTTCGTTTTATTAAAGTACCTGCTGGTGCCGGTTACGGTGGTTCAATGGCCAATGGACGTGGTCAAATGATCAGCTTTGAAAAAGGGCCTAGCAATACTATTTTTCTAAGAACTGTTACCCTTGTGAATACTGCTGATAAAGACCAAGACATTAATAAAGCAGTAGACCTTTCTAATTTAAACGCAATTGCAAATGCATTTCCAATTGCAGCATTTAGCAAGGATTCTAGTGGTGTAGTTATTGAAGTAACTGATTTTTTTAAAGGCGATAATCAAGCGGTAAGTATCAGCCCAAATACTAAGAGAGGTTTGAATCTGAGCATTTTGGCTGCTGATCGTTCTTTTATTTCTAAGATCACTACTTATCCAATTAACACAGAAATAAGAACAGTAAAAACGTATACAGCAACCCCTTCTGTTGGAGGATTTGGTGCACCTGCTTTTCCTGGAGCCCCAACTTCTATTCAAGCTGCAAATGAAGCTGGTGCCATTACAGTGGAATTAAACACTTCATTATTACTTCTTCCAAAAGTACCAATGGAGAGAAGGATTGCCGACAAGAGAGTTGGTTTTTTTACTCGCAACTATGTTAAGTTTAGCGATAATCAACAAGAAGTAGAAAGAATTGAATTTGCCGTACGATGGAGATTAGAACCAAAAGATGGTGAGTGGGAAAAATGGCGTAAAGGAGAACTAGTTGAGCCCAAAAAACCAATTGTTTACTATGTAGATCCTGCTACTCCAAAACAATGGCGCAAGCATTTAATTGCTGGTGTAAATGATTGGCAAGCTGCCTTTGAAAAAGCAGGTTTCAAAAATGCTATCATGGGAAAAGAATGGCCTGAAAATGATACTACCATGAGTATGGAAGATGCCCGTTTCTCAGTAATTAGATACCTAGCTTCTGACATAGAAAATGCATCTGGCCCAAATAACAATGATCCAAGAAGCGGAGAAATTTTAGAAAGTCATATACAATGGTATCACAACGTAATGAAGTTGGTACACGATTGGTATATGGTTCAAACAGCTGCAGTAGATGCTGGTGCAAGAAAAATGAAATATGATGATGATTTAATGGGCGATTTAATTCGTTTTGTATCATCACATGAAGTAGGACATACATTGGGTTTATACCACAATATGGGAAGCAGTAGCAAAACTCCTGTTGAGAAATTAAGAGATAAAGCATGGGTAGAAGCCAATGGCCATACTGCGTCTATTATGGACTATGCTCGTTTTAACTATGTAGCTCAACCAGAAGACAATATCAGCCGCAAAGGATTA
>JBEAPC010000112.1:0-8924 GCA_041164585.1 Bacteroidota bacterium | reverse complement strand
CAAGACATTCATAGAATGTTCCCCAATTTTAACTTGATTAAAATTGATGTTGCTACTGGAAAATTTGAATCTGTCAAATCATTGAGTTCTCCAGTTGGTATGGGTTATGAATACCTGAATGCTGACCCTACGCAAAAAGTAGGAGGTGTAGTAACGCGTTATAAGAACCGTTATGACATGATGGAAGATATTGCCAATGCTACAGAATCAGTAAAACAAAAAATTAAAGCAAAAACGGTTGAGCCAGGTAAATATGATTTGATCCTAGATCCTTCGCATTTAATGTTAACCATCCACGAATCAGTAGCCCACCCAACCGAATTGGATAGGGTATTGGGTTATGAAGCCAACTATGCAGGTACCAGTTTCTTGACCTTAGATAAGTTGAATACTAAGAAATTCAATTTTGGTTCTAAAATTGTCAATATTGTAGCGGATAAAAAACAATATGGATCTCTTGGTGCTGTGGGTTATGATGACGAAGGCGTTGGTACCAAAAAATGGGATATTATCAAAGATGGTATTCTGGTTAATTTCCAAGCTATTCGGGACCAAGCACATATGTTGGGCATGAAAGAAAGTCATGGTTGCTGCTATGCACAAAGCTGGAACGATGTTCAGTTTCAACGTATGCCAAACATCTCTTTAGAACCTGGAAAGGAAAAATTAAGCGTAGATGATCTAATTAAAAATGTTGAAAAGGGCATCTATATCATTGGAGATGGTTCTTTCTCTATTGACCAACAGCGTTACAATTTCCAATTTGGAGGACAAACTTTTTACGAAGTTAAAAACGGTAAAATTGTGGGTATGCTCAAAGACGTTGCCTACCAATCCAATACCCAAGAATTTTGGAACAGTTGTTCGGCTATTGCGGATGAAAGCGACTACCGAATGGGTGGAGCCTTCAATGATGGCAAGGGACAGCCGGGTCAATCCAATGCCGTTTCACACGGTTCATCTACCACCCGTTTTAACGGAGTAAACGTAATTAACACAGCAAGAAAAATCTAAAGACATGGCAATACTCAATAAAGAAGACGCACAAGCCCTTTTGAAAAAAGTTTTGGCTTATTCCACCGCAGACGAATGCGAAGTATCGCTTAGTGGCGTGGAAGGTGGCAATATCCGTTACGCACGTAACGCAGTTTCTACCGCAGGTGATACCAATACCCTAACACTGGCTATACGCTCCGTATATGGGAAGAAATCGGGCACGGCTACCATTAATGAATTTGACGACGACTCTTTGAAAAAAGTGGTATTACGCGCAGAAGAATTGGCAAAGCTCTCTCCAGAAAATCCGGAGTACATGCCCATGCGTGGTCCTGTTGCTTACAAAGAATCTAAGTCTTTTATTCCTGCTACTGCAGCCATTCAACCTGACACCAGGGCAGAAGCAGTTGCCAAAAGCATTAAAGTATCTAAAGACAGTAAACTAGAATCTGCCGGTTATATTGAAAACAGAACCAGTTTTGTAGCGGTGATGAATAGCAAAGGATTCTTTGGTTACAACAAAGGAACTGATGTGATATTTTCTGTGACTACACGTAACCAAGAAGGTACGGGTTCTGGATATGCAGCGCGTGGATTCAATGATGTAAATAAATTAGACACTGCGGCAGCTACTAGAATTGCGGCACAAAAAGCCAACGGATCGGCCAACGCCAAAGCCATTGAGCCAGGAAAATATACAGTGATTTTAGAACCAGTTGCGGCAACCTACATGTTGGAAAACATGTTCCGTGGTTTTGATGCAAGAACAGCAGATGAAGGCAGAAGTTTTATGACTAAGCCAGGTGGTGGCAATAGAATTGGAGAGCAACTAGTTGATGAAAAAGTTACCATCTATTCTGATCCTTTTCATCCTGAATTGCCAGATGCAACTTGGAACGCTGAAGGCTTTGCACTTGACAGGGTTAACTGGATTGAGAAAGGGGTGGTGAAAAACCTAAGTTATTCTCAATTCTGGGCGCAAAAGAAAAATGTAGCAGCTGGTCCATTTGCTAGTAATATTATTATGGAAGGTGGAACGGCTTCACTAGAAGAATTGATCAAGAGTACCGAACGCGGTATCTTGGTTTCTAAACTCTGGTATATCCGTTTGGTAGACGCTCAGTCCTTACTATTAACAGGACTGACTCGTGACGGAACTTTTTACATTGAAAACGGACAAATCAAATATCCTATTAAGAACTTGAGGTTTAATGAAAGCCCAGTGATTATGCTGAATAATGTAGAAGCATTGGGTAAGGCTGAAAGAAGCATCAGCATTGAATCAAATAGAAGTTACTTGATTCCTCCAATGAAGATCAGGGACTTTACATTTACCTCACTTTCAGACGCTGTTTAATACATGCAAAAGACCCTTCGGGGTCTTTTCTTGGTAAAAGATTGTTCATTTTAAATGTATTGAATTGAAAAGAAGAGACTTTTTATACCTGTCTGGAATGACAGCTGGAGCCGGTCTATTAAGACCTGCTAAACTCTTGGCAGCAGAAGACTTATTACAGCCAGGAGACTTGGTACTTAAAAAGCGCTTGGCCGATATTGCTTTAAATGCTGCAACCAGCAAGGGTGCTAGTTATGTAGACGTTCGCATTGGGCGATATTTAAATCAATCTATCAGTACCAGAGAAAAACGTGTTGACAATATTGCCAACACAGAATCTTATGGAATGGGAATCAGGGTTATTGCCAATGGTAGTTGGGGATTTGCTAGTACGGATAATATGACTCCAGATAGTATTGCCAAAACAGCAGCACTAGCGGTTCAAATTGCCAAATTCAATGCGCCTTTGTTAGAAGAACCATTGAAATTAGCACCACAAAAGGGTTATGGGCAGGTGAATTGGAAAACACCTATACTTCAAAATGCATTTGACGTGCCTTTGAAAGACAAAGTAGACCTTCTTTTACAAGCCAATGATATTGCGCTTCAATCCGGTGTTAATTTTGTCAACAGCTCTTTGTTCTGTATCAATGAGCAAAAATATTTTGCCTCTACAGAAGGTTCCTATATTGACCAAGACATTCACCGAATTTGGCCAACATTCACGGTAACTAAAATTGAAGCCGGTTCCGGAAAATTCCAAACAAGAAATGCGCTGAGTAGCCCTATGGGGATGGGATATGAATATCTGATTCCTGATAAGAAAGAAGAGATTGATGGCATTTTCAAACTCTATAAAAATCGCTATGATATCTTGGCCGATATGCGTTTGGCTAGTGCACAGGTAGCTGAGAAAATCAAAGCTAGACCCGTAGAACCTGGTAAGTATGATTTAATACTAGATCCTACTAACTTGTTTTTGACCATTCATGAATCAGTTGGTCACCCTACAGAACTTGATAGGGTATTGGGCTATGAAGCCAATTATGCTGGTACCAGTTTCTTAACCCTTGACAAGTGGAAAGCAGGCAATTTTAAATTTGGTAGTGAGATAGTTCATTTTAAAGGAGATAAGACCCAGAAGGGCTCGCTAGGCGCTGTTGGTTATGATGACGAGGGTGTGCAGTGTGGAGAATGGGATATTATTAAAAATGGAGTGCTGGTCAATTACCAAGTAACTAGGGACCAAGCCCATATGCTTGGACTGAATGCTTCTCAAGGTTGTTCCTATGCTGACAATTGGAAAAATTTTCAATTCCAGCGTATGCCCAATGTGTCTTTGCAACCTAGTAAAGACGGATTAAAAGTGGCCGATATGATCAAGAATACGGAGAAGGGCATTTATATGTTTGGCCGTAATTCTTATTCTATTGATCAACAACGCTATAATTTTCAGTTCAGTGGTCAATTGGCTTTTGAAATTAAAAATGGTCAGATAGCCGGTCTTGTAAAAGATGCCGCTTACCAGGCTAATACCCAAGAATTCTGGAATGCTTGTTCCGCTATTGCTGGAGAGCAGGACTATAGACTTGGAGGTTCTTTCTTTGATGGAAAGGGGCAACCTGGTCAGGTGAGTGCTGTATCACATGGATGTTGTACTACCAAGTTTCAAGGTGTGAGCATTATCAATACTGGTAGAAATATTTAATCAATAGTTGATTATTAAAAGCCGCTTCAAGTTCTTGAAGCGGCTTTTTTATTGGAATTACTGAATTTGACCATGTTTAATTGGCACTTAATAATGGCGTTAGCATGAAAAAATCGGTGATTTAACCGGATGGTTCTGGGTTAAAAAACAAGAAAAATTCAGTGAAATCACGGTTAATGTTTTAACAACAATCTGATATGTTTGTAAAAACATTGCAGTTTTAGAAACAACATCAATCTCCCCCCGGTTTTTGTGTTGTTTTTTTTTGCCCCTACCTGATTGGTCATCAAACTACATATATATGTCTACGCCATCTAGAAGGGAGTATCAATTTGGTTGGTTGCCAGACCTGCCTGATCACCGTGATTTGTTATACGCCAGTGTAAAGAAAATTAAACGCAAGCTTCCTGTTAGAATAGACCTTCGTAAGCAATGTCCTGAGATCTATGACCAAGGAAGTCTTGGTTCATGTACTGCCAATGCCCTAGGTGCAGCGTTTCAATTTGGACAGAAGAAACAAGCCATTACTGATTTTATACCTTCTAGATTGTTTATTTATTACAATGAAAGGGTACAAATACATACGGTACTATCTGATAGTGGTGCTTTTATTAGAGATGGTATTAAATCTTTGAATAGAGATGGAGTATGTCCAGAATCAGATTGGCCCTATCTGATTGCCAAGTTTACACAAAAACCACCCAATCAATTGTATAAAAAAGCCCTGAAAAACCAAGTAATTCAATATATGCGTCTAGAAAATATGCAAATCAATCAGTTACAAACCTGTTTGTCAGAAGGCTTTCCATTTGTGTTTGGTTTTTCTGTTTTTGAAAGCTTTTGGTCAATGGGTAAGAATGGAGTCATTCCAATGCCCAAAAATGGGGAGGGCCTAATTGGTGGGCATGCAGTAATGGCAGTTGGTTATGATCAGTTAAATAAAAGATTTCTTATAAGAAATTCATGGGGTGAAGCCTGGGGCAAAAAAGGCTATGCTTGGATGCCATTTGATTATGTATGCAATACCTATTATGCTGATGACTTCTGGACCATACGTTTGGTAGAAGACGGGAGCCTTTAAAAAAATTGAATCCTAATGTAGTTTGCTGTAGTGATTCAAGTATAAGTACTGTCTTTTTTACATTTTAGAAGATACAAATAGCAAAATGCAAACAAATCCTAGATAATTGATGATTAAAGCGTTTATGGATTATTCTTTTTTTTCAAACCTATTTTCTCTCTAAATGGCCTCGAAAAGCTAAAATGTTAGCCTCTTTATGAATAAATGTTTAAATTATTGAACAAAATTGCCAACTAACATTTAAATACTACCATTGAACTTCCAAATCCTTTGGCATTCCGTGATGAAAGGAGTTGTTATTTTTGAGTTTTTAGACTTTGAATTTAAATTTTCACAAAAAAGGAACTGAAGTATTTGCAGAAATATATATTGTAAATGGATTAGTTACAGTGGTATTTGAATCAAAGACGGCAAATAAATAAGATGGCTATGAAACCTACAGTTTGTATTGTTGAAGAAAATGAGCAGTTGCGGGAAACATTGGTGGAATTGTTGGGAAATGAATTTGATATAACAGCCTTGGAAAACGGCTCAAAATTGATTGAGTATCTTGAGATAAGGATTCCTGATTTGATTTTATTAGACATGATGTTGCCATTTCCTCTAGATGGATTTTCTATACTTAGGTTATTGAAAAACAATGAAGCATTAGCTGCAATTCCATTAATTCTAATGAGTGCTATTAACAGCGAGGAAAAGATTACAGAAGGTCTTGAATTGGGAGCCAATGATTATATAGTTAAGCCATTCAAGTCTAATAACCTTTTTTTTAAGATTCGAAATCAAGTAGCGTTGCACAAACAAAAACAAGCTACCATTGAAAAAAGTGAATTGAATAATTTGAATTATCAGGCTGATTCTCCCGTGAACAATTTTAAAAAGCAGATTTCTGCCATTATGGAGGATTTTTCAGATAATGCCAATATTAGTGTAGAAGAGATTGCCAGCAAAATGCTGATGAGTGTGTCAACCTTAGAGCGTTGGATGAAAAAAATATATGGAAAAAGCCCGCGAAAATTCATGCTTTCTTATAAAATGACTAAAGCAGAAATCATGCTTAGACAAAATATGGGGTCCGTTAAAGACATTGCCTATTTACTTGGGTTTAATTCAGTATCCTATTTCTGTAAATGCTTTAAGGAAAAATACGGAACTAGTCCTTTACAATACACCAAGAAATAACAATTTCATCCATTTCAGTATGGACCACTCAGATTATTTCTTTTTAAAACTTATAGCAACGCCCCCGCTTCTGGCCAAATAGACTTTTAATATATCAGTTTGTTTAACCAGTTTTTCTTCAATAGTATAGGCTTCTGGATTATTTTCCCAATCAGCATTTGCTGCATCCCTATAAATTGTAGCTTTATAAGTACTATTGGCATCCAAAAAGTCCAATTGCAGGTTCATGGTACGGCTATTTTCATCTGTAATGGCGCCTAAAAACCAATTGTTAGTTCCCTTTGCTTTTCTGGCAATACTAATATAGTCGCCAGGTTCTGCATCTAAGATCTTTGTCTTATCCCAATCAACTGCAACATCTTTGATGAATTCTAAGGCATCTGGGTATTTTTGATAGTTTTCTGGTAAGTCTGACACCATTTGCAAAGGACTATACATAGTCACATAGAGCGCTAGTTGTTTGCAAAGAGTTGTCCTAACCCTGTTTTTTCTTTCTGGTACAAACTGGTTTAATTGTAAATGAAAGAATCCAGGCGTAAAGTCCATAGGGCCGCCCATTAGCCTGGTAAATGGCAAGATGGTTGTATGGTCTGGTGACATGCCAAGGGTTGGGGCATTGTTGAATTCCATGCCTCTTGCAGCTTCATTGGCCATCCAATTGGGATAGGTACGGTGTAATCCAGTTGGATGTACAGGTTCATGTGCGTCAATCATGATTTTATAGGAAGCAGTTTTCTCTGCAGCCCTTATATAGTGATTGACCATCCATTGACCATCATGGTGTTCTCCTCTTGGTATTATCTTTCCAACATAGCCTGTTTTAACCGTATTCATCCCATGATCTAACATGAACCTATAGGCCGTATCCATATAGCGTTCATAATTGGTGGCTGCGCCCGATGTTTCGTGGTGCATGATGATTCGCACATTTTTTGATTGCGCATATTGGGTTACAGCATTTACATCATAGTCGGCATAGGGGGTCACAAAATCAAAAACATTTTCTTTCCAATTCCCAAACCAATCTTCCCAACCCACATTCCAGCCTTCAACCAAAACACCGTCAAATCCATTAGCAACAGCAAAGTCAATATAGGTTTTTACTCTTTCTGTGGTAGCTCCATGTTTGCCACCTTCTTTTTGCCAAGTGGCTTTACCTGTATGCATTTCCCACCACATACCTACAAATTTTTGTGGTTTGATCCAACTTTGGTCTTTTATTTTACTTGGTTCGTTTAAATTGAGAATCAATTTAGAAGCAAGTATTTGAGTGGCTTTATCGCTTACTATAATGGTTCTCCAAGGTGTTTGAAAAGGAGCTTGTAAATAGGCTTTGTTGCCAACAGCATCAGGAACCAACTGAGACTTAAACTGAAAGGTAGATTTGTCCAATACCAAATTCATGGCGGGATAATTAATCAATGCGGCCTCATGTATGTTCAAATAAATACCATTGGCTTGTTTGAGCATTAAGGGCGTTTGAACAGCACTGGGTCCAATCAAACTGGTAACCGCAATATCTTTTTCTTTTTTGGCTACCGCAATAGCGTCTATTTCTGATAATTTGCTTTTGGTATAAGCATATTCATTGCTATCATAGTCTCCAGGAATCCAAAAAGCCTCATGATTGCCGGTTAAACCAAAATGTGTGTTTTCTTCAGCAACTACAAAATAGTTGAGTCCCTCTTGTTTTGGAAACTCAAATCTAAAACCAATTCCATCATCAAAAACTCGGAAAATAAGGTTAATCAGAACGCCTGATTTCCCCAAATCTTTAAGCCCTAACTTAAGCTCACGATAATGATTTCTAATCTGTGATTCCTCTCCCCATATTGGGTTCCAAGTATTATCTGTAAGACTACTGTCTACTGAAACCAATTGAAAACGACTCAGGTTTATGGCAGGTGTTGCTAATACAAATCCAAGGCTTGAAGGTTGTATAATTAGTTTCCCTTGAAAACTACTTCCATACTTTAATTGCCCTTTTGAATCAATACTGATGTTTAAAAAAATTTGTTGATTGGGAGAAAAACTGGTAATATTTTTTTGTGCAGTTAAATGATACCCAATGAGCAACAAAAGGGTCAGCATTACAGCTTTGGAGGAATATAATTGCATGGCAAGTTATTTTGTTAAAGGTCTAAATTTTAACCCGCTTTGCTTATATGATTTATACCCCGAAAACGTTTGAAATTATGCTTTGGTCTGATTATTTTGAGTGTTTAAACGTTGATATGCCTTAACAAGTTCAAACCAAACAACAGAAACAAAGCCAATAAATATGGCTAGAATAGTATTTCCACTATCCATGATCTTGAATTCAAAAAATTGACTAAAAACGGGAATATATATTAGCGCAGCTGTAATTGCAATGGTGATGCCAATGATCCAAATAACCAAATTGTTTTTGAATCCAAGCGTTGTAATAATGGAATCGTAAAAGGATCTATTTACAAGGGTTAAAAATATGTTTGCACTGATTAAAGTAATAAAGACCAAGGTTCTTGTACTAGGTTCATCAGATCCATTTTTAACAGCCCATAAATAGGTAAACATACATCCAGCAGTAATCATTAGTCCTTGAATTATACTAGTAGTCAGCTCTTTCCAATTAAAGAAAG
>JBEAPC010000111.1:0-5207 GCA_041164585.1 Bacteroidota bacterium | reverse complement strand
GCGGCACCGTGTCTGGCCGATTAATCAGTCCAAACAAAGCGGGATTAGCACCTAAATGAATCAATGAATTAAAAATGGCCAGATTGGTTTTTCCTACAGCCGAGATGGACCCCACCAACACGGCTTGTCTAAATCCCGCCAGTGAATTGATGAATGCCCTTCTAAATTCCTTGTCTAGTCCTTGAATTTCCTGTTGGTTGAGTTGCATGCTAGGATAACAACAATTGCTGGGAGATGTTCTAGACTTACCAAAAAACTGTTGGATTACAATTAATTATCTCCCAACCAATCCTTAAACTCATTCACCCTTTCTCTGGAGACCACGGTTTCCACTGCCGTGCTTGGTAGGAGTTCTAGTTTTAACCTTCCGCCCAACCAGGTATGTACTTTTTGAATGCTGTCTATATTTACCAACAGGTTTCTATTGATGCGGAAAAACCGTTTGGGTTGCAGCTGCTCTTCTAATTGTGAGAGATTGCATTCCAATAAATGTTTGTTGCCACTAAGGTCTACGGCAAAACATAGTTTACCATCGGCGTAGCCATAAGCCAGCTGTTCAGTTTTAATAAATCCCATTTGCTGCCCACGTTTAATCAGAATCCGCTCCTTGTATTTTACTTGGTTTAGCTGTTCTACCAACTGCAGCACTTTATCAGAAATACCAACACTACTTGACTGGTGTAATTGCTGGTATTTATCCAGGGCTTTTTCTAATTCTTTTTCATCAATGGGTTTGAGCAAATAGTCAATGCTATTTACTTTAAATGCTTTGAGCGTGTATTGGTCAAATGCCGTTGTAAATATGATGGGCGTATGAATTTGTGCGGATTCAAAAATTTGAAAACTCAAACCATCGGCCAATTGAATATCCATGAAAATCAAATCTGCCTGCGGCGATGTTTTAAAATAATTCACCGATGACTCCACACTGTCTAGACGCTTGACTATTTCTACATCATCGCGCAGCGATTGAATGAGTTTGACCAACCTATTGGCTGCAGGAGCCTCGTCTTCAATGATGATGATCCGCATGATTAAGCAATTAAGGGAATAGAAACCGTAAAATTGGTAGCAGACTCAACCACTTCAACTGCTTGATGCGTTAGAAGTTTGTAGCGATTGCGAATATTGTTTAGTCCTATACCGGTTGATTCTATTAACTGATTTTTCTTTTGCAAATTATTAGACACCATTAATTTTCCGTCCTTTACCGTTACTAAAATTTGCAAGGGCTTGTCCTGTGATACAATATTGTGTTTAATGGCGTTCTCCATTAATAGCTGTAATGATAGCGGTACTACTTTGTCTTCCATATTGGCTGCAGGAACCTTAATCTCAATTTGCAGGTTTTCACCAAAACGTGTCTGCAATAAAAAAGCATAAGCTTGCAATACTTCCATCTCTTCTCTGAGTGGAATAGATGTCTCATCCTTTACTTCTAAAATATGACGATATACTTTTGATAACTCTTGCACAAATGCAACAGCTTGTTTGGGGTTTTCTGGAATGATGGAGCAAAGCGTGTTCAAATTATTAAAGAGAAAATGCGGGTTCACCTGTGTTTTCAAAGCATTCAACTGCGCCATCAGGCTTTCTCTTTTCAGCATTTCTTTTTCTTCTACTGAATGCCTTAGTTGGCTCATAAAATAACGACTCTCATAGATGGCTGCTACAGCCAAAGTGCTGAATAAGGAAGCACTGTTTGAATTAAATAAAATATCTCCTAATGAGCGTCCAGGAAAGTTTGGGTCTTCAAAATCACAATAACCCTTTAATGACCATCCCAACATATTGGTAGAAAAAAAGGTAAAGAACAACATGATCACCGTCTGTATTTTTATCCTTTTCTTAGTTTCTTCATACAAAGGATATTTTGTTCTAGACCAGATCATGATGCCTCTGTTTCCCAACCATACCACACTTGTAGTAATGAGTGTGGTAATATAAATTTTGTGGTTAAAATAGGGTTGTCTGTGTAAGCGCAGTCCAAAGAACACAAAGGGAATGAGCAAAGCTAATAGTGGAATCATTATTGCCATGAGCTTGCGATCATCAAACCCAATTTTCTGGTTGTAAAAGATTCCCTTGTTGTACATCTGTATGGCTTATACTTTAAAGATAAGACAAGACCCGGAAATGAAACCGAGTCTTGGCTTGGGGGGGTTAAAAGGTTATTTGGTAATTGATATTGGGGAAGAATCCAATTTGATTAATCTCTTTGATTTGTCCGGTACTTGGATTCAAGGTTCTGACAAAGATGTTTTTATGATTGGTTATGTTTTGAAAATCTATATACCATTTCTGTGTGGCTTTTGGTCCGTTGCGGGTAAATGAGAATTTTAAGTCCCAACGCAGATAGGTATCGTTTTGCAAACTAAAGGCTTTGTCTTCTTGATAGACTACAAATCCTGCTGCTTTGGATGCGGGAATATCAAAGGGTGTATAACGTTGTCCGCCTGCAATAGCAAACTTGGTGTCTATGCCAAAACTATTGAGCTTAGATAACTTCCATTCTTTACCACCCAAGAGATTGAATACATAATTACTATTGAAAGCCGTATTGCGTAATACTTGGTCTGAGCCTTTGTATTTAGATTCAAACAAAGATCCTGTTACCAGATAATAGAATCCCTTGTTCAAGAATTTTTCTAAGGTAAATTCAACGCCATAATTGGTTCCCTTTCCTTGGTTTTGCAAATAGAATTTTTCTGGAAAGGCAAATCCTGCACCAGCATTCAACATGCTAAAAGAACTGGGTACGCTTTCAGTGGCGGCGTCATAGATATACTGTGCATAGACTTCTGTCTTGAATCGGAGGTTGCTGCTAAAATTAATATCGTAGCCCATAACCCCGTGCAAACTTCTTACAAAACCCAGATCCTTATTGGATAGTACGGTCTGACCTGCTCCATTGGTGCTCTGATAGAAATATACATCCAGTGGTTGGGTTTGACTATGCATACCCGCACCCAATGAAAGAGATTGGTTGGGTTGGAATTGGTATTTCAAATTCCATCGCGGTTCTACCGCAACACTATTATTTAAACTAAACCATTGTGCATACAAACCTAGGTTGCTGCTTAATTGATTGTTGAATCTATGCATCCAATTTCCAAAACCTCTGGTGAGTGTTGCGGTATTTTGGGCATTGGTGAGTGTGGTTAAAACAGTTGATCCATTGGGTAAATACTCTTTTTGCAGATTGAGCAAATTCACATCGGTCAACAGACCCGCAGTAATTTGGTTTTGTGCATTGATCTTCTGGTTAAAATTATAACCAATAGAAATCTTGGTCTGTTTGTTCAAGACCACATAAGCAGGTTTATCGGGCTTGCCTGTTTCTATAATTTCTTCATTGTACTTAGACTGAAAAGCAGAAATGGCTAGTGTTAATTTTCCAGAAGTGCGTGGGTTAAAGAAATAAGTATGCGTGGCGCCAATGACACCTGTTAAAGATTTGGTATTGCTATTGCGCAACTTGCCATCATTATTGGTGTACAAATTATCGGATGAGTCCGGTGGAAAATTAATATGACTCTCTCCACCCAATCCAAAAATATCTATGGTGCCAGATTTCTTGGTTACAAAATGCAGTTTAAAAGAGGCATCTTGGTAATAGGGCGTGGCTGAACCTGTGCCCACATTTAATCCTAATTTCTGAATGGCTGCTACCAAGGAATATCTATAATTGACCAAGAAACTTGACTTGCTATTTTTGCTAAAGGGTCCCTCTGCACCAAACTCAAATCCATTGAATCCCATCTGTCCCAGATACTCATATTTTTCATTGTTTCCATTGCGCATTCTTAGGTCAAATACCCCCGCCAATGCATTACCATATTGTGCAGGAAATGCACTGGTAATAAAGTCTGAGTTCTTGAGCATATTGGTATTCAGAATGGTTACAGGCCCGCCAGTAGAACCCAGTGTGCCAAAGTGATTGGGGTTGGGAATATCAATCCCATCCATGCGCCAAAGCACACCAGTGGGAGAGTTTCCGCGGATCACAATATCATTGCGCGCGTCATTGGTGCCACTCACTCCTGCAAAATTCTGTGCCATGCGGCTAGGATCATTACGGGTACCTGAATAACGTACGGCTTCATCCATACTCAACTGTCTAGCACTCACCACCGCTGCTTCATTTAGTGCACGGTTCTTTTGTTTGCCGCTAGTAACTACTACTTCTTTGAGCAAGCTAATCTTTTCTTTGAGTTTGATTTCTAGCACCACTTCTTTGCTGGAAGTCACTTCTATATTGGCACTGTTGGCGTTTTCATATCCTACCAAACTGGTACGAATATTTTGTCTTCCAATGGGTACGCCCATAAGTTTAAAAACACCTTGGCTATCGGTGTTACTGCTGATGGCCGGAATACTACCTTCTACTACTAGGGTGGCATTGCGCAATGGGTTGCCGGATTGTTGGTCTATGACTACCCCCTTGATGGTTTGGGTTAAGGTGGCTTTCTGGGCCTGGGTAAAGCTGAACCCTAGGAATAGGGCAACTATTAAAATGATTGGTTGTTTCATATTGGATGCTTGAATTATCCCTTCTTATTGGAAACGGGAATTAATTGGTTGGTATTGCTATGGTATTGAAATTGGTCATCAATCTTACCTTGACTGCCTGTACTAATTACGGTTTCAACTCCATTAAACATGGGTTTGCCAGAAACATCGCTGCATTTTTGTAACAAGATGGGTTGGCTATTGTTGAGTTGTTTAAAAAAATCGCCCTGAAGGCAGATCCATTTGTTCTCATTAATACTAATGCTGTTCAAGTTATTGGCGTCATAACTGGTTTTCTTGCCTGTAGTTGGATTGAAAAATTGGATAGACGCTTGTTTGCGCATTTGGTCTTTGGCATAACCCTCTAGGGTACTACCATCAGTTAATACAATGCTGGCTTTTTCAAATCCTTTTGGAATGTCTGTTTGTGCTGCAGCTTGCAAACCAATGGTCAGCAGCGCAATGTTTAGGAGCAGTGTTAGTTTTTTCATGTTGTTCATTTGTAAGGGATAATGAATGTTTACAGAACAATGCTACAAAGAGTATAACAGCCCAACAATGAAAAAGGAGTGGGTTGCAGAAATTTTGGAATGAATTGGCATAAACTAACAAATAATCGATATTTGAATGCAGCTTAATTTACAATTGATTATCTTTAAGCTGTTAGATTAATCATTGTTTTTGATGTCAATAAC
>JBEAPC010000110.1:0-29429 GCA_041164585.1 Bacteroidota bacterium | reverse complement strand
TGTTTCTGGATGGGGTGGATTGGGTAATACCGAAGGGGGTTATCCGGCCAGTGCAGGTACCAGAGGTTTAACGGTTACATCTGATGCAGTATTAGGAACAACAGATGGCAGTGATTTTTATTTTATTGTTTTAGAAAAGAATGCCAATAGTTTAAAGTATGGTAGTTTCTTTGGACAAAATGGTGGTGGATATCCAGACCACGTTGATGGTGGTACAAGCCGCTTTGACCGTAATGGAATTATCTATCAGTCTGTTTGTGCCAACTGTGGTGGTGGTGCTAGATTCCCTACATCGGCAGGGGTTTGGGGGCCCAATAACAATGCCCTGAATGCTGCTGCTGGTGGTGGTTGTAACCTAGCCGCCATTAAGATTGCGTTCAACTTAGCGGGTGTGGGTTCAGACCTAGTAGCTTCTATTAAAGGTAGACCTAGAGATACTTCTGGTTGTGTGCCACTTTCTGTAGACTTTGAAGATTCTTTGGCCATGGGTCAATTATATATTTGGGATTATAATGATGGTTCTAAAAGAGATACCACAACTATTCCAAAGACCACACACGTGTTTAATAATATTGGCGTCTATAGGGTTAAATTGATATCTATAGATTCTTCTGCTTGCAATATTGCAGACAGTTCTTATGTGAATTTGCGTGTGCGCAATGATGAAGCCATTCTTGGTTTTACAGCGGCCAAACAACCCCCTTGTGCTTCTCTTAGTTATTTGTTTACCAATACCAGTAGTCCGCCAGTAACCGTTCCTGCAAAACCATTTAAAGCCAATTCTTTTTTATGGATTTTTGGAGATGGAACTACATTGGTTTCAGGTACACAGGCTGTAACACATACCTATACAACAGCCGGAACCTATGACGTAAAACTGGTTTTAACAGATACCAATTATTGCAATCATTCAGATACGGTAACCTTGCAGATTCGGATTTCACCCAATGTGAAAGCAGATTTTACAACACCAGCTGTAGGTTGCGCGCCTTATAATGCTTTGTTCAATAATACCTCTTTAGCAGGTACAGATTTTCTATGGGATTTTGGTGACGGTGCTACTTCTACACAAACCAGTCCAACGCATTTTTATCCAAATGTGGGTACTTATCAAGTGGTGCTAATAGCCAATGATACCAATACTTGTAACAAAACGGATACTACTAGGTTTACCCTAACGGTGAGCACTAAGCCAACGGCTTTTTATAGTTATTCTCCGCAACCAACGGAGCCTAATACAGCAGTAAGTTTTACCAATAGTTCTATAGGTGGGGTTCGGTATAAATGGTTGTTTGGAGACGGTGATTCTGTAATTACAACAAGAATAGATACTACCATTAGACATATCTATCCAGCTACCAATACCTACAATGCATGCTTGATAGCATTTAATGCTGGGGGATGTTCAGATACTACCTGCCAATCTATTCCGGTAACCATTAATCCTATCATGGATGTGCCCAATGCTTTCTCGCCCAATGGCGATGGTAAGAATGATAGAATCTATGTTCGTGGATTTGGGATAGAGCAAATGACTTGGAGAATTTATGACCGTTGGGGTAACCAAGTGTTTGCAACAGCTGATCCCAATGAAGGATGGGATGGTACTTTTAATGGAAGACTTTTGGCACAAGATGTTTACCATTATACGGTGCAGATAGTCTTTAGTTCCAAAGAGAAGCTGGTTAAAAAAGGAGATATTACTTTATTGAGATAATGATATGATGAAGGAAAGAATCAAACATATTAGTTTACTGTTAGTACTGTTGGTGGGCTTGAAAACACAAGCACAAGACCTACACTATTCACAGTATTTTAATGCGCCACTCTTGGTGAATCCAGCCAATACGGGTTTTAATCCAGACTATGATTATAGAATAGGCGGTAACTACAGAAACCAATGGGCCAATGTGGGTACACCTTATAAAACCATGGGTATTTGGGGAGACGTTAAAGCCTTTGGTAACCGTTTTGAAAATGGTTGGATGGGTTTGGGTGGTTCCATTATCAAAGACGTAGCTGGTTCAGGAAACCTTAGTTCTACTGGGGCTTATGCATCTATTGCCTATCATCAAATGATTGGCTATAATTCCTTGTTGAGTGGGGGATTCTCACTGGGCTATGTGACTAAACGGGTAGACATTAGCAAACTCAGTTTTGATAACCAGTGGAATGGCCAGTTTTTTGACGTGACCATACCCAGTAATGAGCCTTTTGCTTTTAGCCAAACTGGTTATCTGGATATGCAAGTGGGTTTGAACTATGCTTATTTTCCTTCGGATAATGTGTATATCAATGCGGGGATGAGTGTTGGTCATATTAATACGCCAAGAGAAAGTTTTTTTGATGCTAGTATTGCCAATAGCCAATTGAGCAGACGCTATACTGCTTTTGTAAATGCGGGAATCAAGTTGCAGGATCTTTGGATTGTTAATCCCAATGTGTACGTGAGCAAAATGGGTGGTAGTTGGGAAACCTTGATTGGGTTTAATGCCAATAGAAATTTGAGTGGAGATGGTTATCAGCAATTAATTGTTGGTTTGTACTATCGTAACCACGATGCTATTATACCAATGTTGGGCTATCAGGTAAATGATCTAAAATTTACCATTAACTATGATGCTACCATTTCTACCCTAGGCAACCTCAATGGCACTAGGGGAGCATATGAATTGAGTATTGTGAAAAGCGGTATCTTCTCAAACAGTTCTTCAGGGGTAAAATGCCCTTCTGTGAAGTTTTAGGACTGCTTTGACAACAGTATGGGGCTTAATTTTTATCTTGCAAGCATCAATTAGCCTTATATGAAGTATTTACCTCTCAATCCCCAGATTTTTGTAGACAATCGGAAGCGTTTTGCAAAAGCCATGCGCCCAGATAGTATTGCCATTTTTGTGAGCAATGACGAGTGGCCTTCTAATGGAGACGCTTTACAAGCATTCAAACAAAATACAGACCTATATTGGTTAACAGGGGTTGAGCAGGAAGACAGCATGGTTATTCTATTCCCAGATTGTCCAGATCCCAAGTATCGTGAAGTATTGGTTTTAGTAAGACCTAATGAATTAAAAGAAAAATGGGATGGCAAGCGTTTGCGCAGCAATGAAGCAACTGCTATCTCTGGTATCAAAACCATTGTGTGGTTAGACAGTTTAGATGCGCTCTTACAAACATGGGTGCATTTGGCAGATCATATTTATTTAGACTCAAACGAGAATGATCGCAAAGCTAGCCTGATTCAAACAAGGGAATATCGCTTTATTGCAGAAATGAAAGCGCGTTATCCCTTGCACAAATATGAGCGCGCTGCTAAGATTATGAAAGAACTGCGCGGTATCAAAACCAAACTAGAAGTAGAGGTTCTCCAAAAAGCCATTGACATTACCGATAATACTTTCCGCCGTTTGTTGAAATTTATCAAACCCGGAGTCATGGAATATGAAATTGAAGCGGAGATTTTTCATAGCTTTTTGAGCCAACGCTCTGCTGGTCCTGCTTATGGAAGTATTATTGCCAGTGGCGATAGGGCAAGAACCCTGCACTATGTTTCTAATAACCAAGAGTGTAAAAACGGTGAATTAATCTTGATGGATTTTGGTGCGGAATATGGTGGTTATTGTGCAGACTTAACCAGGACTATTCCTGTAAATGGTAAGTTCAGCCTGCGTCAAAAAGAAGTGTACAATGCTTGTTTGGCCTTACACAATTATGCTAAATCTATTTTAAAACCGGGTATTAGTATTGTAGATTATACAGAGAAGGTTGGAGATGAAGCCACCAAGCAATTCTTAAAAATTGGTTTAATTACCAAGGCCGATGTGAAGAATGAAGACCCTGAAAATAGGGCATATAGAAAATACTTGTACCATGGCATATCACACCATTTAGGTATTGATGTACATGATTTAGGAACTAGAACCGAACCTATTAAGCCAGGTATGGTCTTTACCATTGAACCCGGTATTTATATTGAACAAGAACAAATGGGTGTGCGTATTGAAAACAATTTCTGGATTACCAAGAATGGGAATATTGACCTGATGAAAAATATTCCTATTACTATTGAAGAAATTGAAACCCTGATGAAAACCAGGAAATAATATGAAAAAACAGATCCCCAACCTGTTCACCCTTGCCAATCTGTTCTTGGGTTGCATGGCCATTGTTCAGATTATGCAAACTGGTTTGTCTCTAAGTGTTGATGCCAGTGGTGAAAATCTAGTAGAGATCCCTGAGCAAATCTATTTAGCAAGTATCTTAATTGCAGCCGCAGCCGTGGTTGACTTTTTTGACGGCTTTGTAGCGCGCTTGCTAAAAGTACCTTCTGAAATGGGTAAGCAACTTGACTCTTTGGCCGATGTAGTGAGTTTTGGCGTAGCCCCAGGTTTGATTATTTACCAGTTTTTGCGTTTAAGCTTTGCCCAACATGATGGTGGGTTGGATATTTCCTCAGCCTTTTTGCTACCTGCATTCTTGGTGCCCTGCGCTGGAGCTTATAGATTGGCTAGGTTTAATATTGATACGGAACAGAGCTATGGTTTCAAAGGGGTGCCCATTCCTGCTGCGGGTATCTGGGTGGCCAGTTTCCCTTTGGTGTACTGGTTTGCCAAAGACCAATGGGTCATTGACCTCTTGCGTAGCTATTGGTTCTGGTATGCAGTGATTGGCTTGTCTAGTTATCTAATGATTTCTACCTTACCCATGATGGCCATGAAATTCAAGGAATTTTCCATAAAAGCCTTGCTACCATTCATTATCATTGCTATTGTTTCTTTGGTTTCTGCAGTAGTTTTTGGCTGGTTGGCGGTTAGCATTGGGTTTATAGCTTATGTAATTCTATCTTTGCTCTATAAATAACTTAATATTCTATTTATGACTTATCATGTTCAGATAAAAGTGATGCCTTTAAAAGACTTGTTAGACCCTCAAGGAAAAGCTGTTTTGGGTGGATTGACAAACCTGGGTTTGACTACTGTTTCTGATGTTCGCGTTGGCAAGCATATCACTTTGAATGTGGAAGCCGATTCTGAAGAAGCTGCCAAGCAAGTAGCAACTGAAGCTTGCTCTAAATTACTGGCTAATCCAGTGATGGAGTTTTTTGAGATTGAAATGGTCAACTAAGATTCACCTCATCCTTATTGAACAAACGCATGTTGTACTTGGTACCAACACCCTTGGGTAATTTAAAGGACATTACACTGCGTGCCTTAGAGACACTACAACAGGTAGACGTAATTCTGTGTGAAGACACGCGTACTTCACAAAAATTGTTGCAGCACTATCAGATTAAAAAGCCTTTGTCTCCTTATCACCAGCACAATGAGCACAAGATTGTGCCCCATATTGTGGACCAATTGGTGGCGGGTAAATCCATGGCTTTGATTACAGATGCTGGTACTCCCGGAATTTCTGATCCAGCTTTCTTATTGGTAAGAGAATGTATTAAACAAAATGTGGTAGTCAATTGCCTGCCTGGTGCGGCAGCTTTTGTTCCGGCCTTGGTCAATAGCGGGATCCCCACCAATCGGTTTGTGTTTGAAGGGTTTTTGCCCATGAAAAAAGGAAGGCAAACCCTGCTCAAGCAATTGGCTTTAGAAGAACGCACTATTATCTTTTATGAAAGCCCCATGCGTTTGGTTAAAACCTTGGAAGAAATGGCCCAATACTTAGGCCCAGAAAGGATTTGCAGTGTTAGCAGAGAGCTAACTAAAATGTTTGAAGAGAACAAAAGGGGCAGTCTTATAGATGTAGCCACCTACTTTAAAGAGAAAACCGTTAAAGGTGAAATTGTGGTGGTGGTGGCTGGCAAGGATTAATCCTTTTTCCATTTTCAACTTTATTCCTGAAATTTATCGTCTAAAACTACACTATGCGGAAGCTGTTTTTTTTCCTATTGTCTTTTTTATTGGTAAGCAATTTGTTTGCCCAACCCGATCGTTGGCAACAAAAGATCAAGTACAATATCAATGTGAATATGGATGTTGTGACCAATCGCTTTAGCGGAACAGAGAAAATTGAGTACATCAACAATTCTCCAGACACCCTAAATAAAATCTTCATTCACCTTTATTGGAATGCATTTCAGCCCAATAGTAGTATGGACGTGCGCAGTAGAGAACTGGGAAAAAACACGTTGACCAATCGCCGTGGTGATCAAGTAAAGGACTGGGATGGTCGCGTGACTGATCGCATTAGCAAATTGACTCCTGAAGAAATTGGCTACCAAAAAGTAAAGAGCCTGAAAATAAATGGTAAAGAACAACAATTGCTAGAGCATGAAACCATTTTGGAAGTGCGTCTTGACAAAGGACTAGCGCCTAAAAGCAAGACCTTGATTGATTTGGATTTTGAAGCGCAAGTGCCCAAGCAAATCAGAAGAAGTGGTAGAGACAATGCAGAAGGCATTAGGTATAGCATGAGCCAATGGTATCCTAAAGTGGTAGAATACGATTACCAAGGATGGAATGCCAATCCTTATATAGCCCGCGAATTCTATGGCGTTTGGGGAGATTTTGACGTGAAGATTAGCATAGACAAATCCTATATGATTGCTGCTACTGGTGTGTTACAAAATGCCAACCAAATTGGTTTTGGATTTGAAACACCTGGCACCAAGGTTTCAGTGAACAATGGCAAGACCAATACCTGGAATTTTACAGGAAATAATATTCATGACTTTGTTTGGGCTGCTGATCCAACCTTTAAACACCTCTCTAAAAAAACGGCTTCAGGAGTCATGTTGCATGTGTTCTACAAACCCACAGATGGCAAGGGCGATTCTGCTTGGAGCAATGTATTGTGGGCTGCTGATAAAGTGTTACCCTATATTGAAAAACGTTTTGGTAAATACCCTTATCCCCAATTCAGTTTTATTCAAGGTGGAGACGGCGGTATGGAATATGCCATGGCTACTTTGTTAAAAGGACCAGGTCTGGGAACCGTGATACATGAATGGATGCACAGCTGGTATCAACAGATCATGGGTACTAATGAGAGCTTATTCCCTTGGATGGATGAAGGTTTTACGGATTATGCCACAGGAGAAGTATCGGACTTTTATTATCAGGTTTGTGCAGGTCAGTCACCCTTTACCAGCGATGCTGCTAAAGCAGGCATCCTACGTATGAATGAGCTGAATAAATCAAGACTTCCAGCTAAACAGTCTGGTAGTTATGAAAGCTATTTTAGCTTGGCCAAGTCTGGCTTGGAAGAACCCATGAGTACCCATTCTGACCACTATAATACCAACTATGCGTATAGCTCAGCCGCTTATTCCAAAGGCTCTACTTTTATTGGGCAGTTAGGATATATTGTTAGTGATAGTGTTAGGGATAAAATCATGTTGAATTACTATGACCAATGGCATTTCAAACACCCCAATGTCAATGACTTTATTCGTGTGGCTGAAAAGACCAGCGGATTGGCCTTGCAGTGGTACAAAGAATATTTTGTCAATAGCACCAAGACCATTGATTATACCGTGGGCGATATTGGTTTGAATGGAACCAATACCAGTATCACTATTAAACGCATTGGAAAAATGCCCATGCCTATTGAAGTGCTATTGACCTTTAAAGATGGTAGCAAAGAATTGCACTATATTCCTTTAGACCTGATGTTTGGCCAAAAACCAGACGAGTCTGCGGGTGTTACAAGAACTGTTCACAAAGAATGGCATTGGACACATCCGGAATACCAGATTGAAACAACCAGAAGTATCAAGGATTTAAAGTCTATTGAAATTGATCCAACGCAGCGCTTAGCTGATTTGAACAAGAGCAATAATAAGTTGGTGATTCCAGACTAGGAGAAGTTTAGTGAAGAGTGAAGAACGAAGAGTGAAGAGTGCACAATCATTTGTCTCGCGACAATATTTTTTGACCCCACCGATTATCGGTGGTTTTTTTTTTGGCATAAAAAACCCTAAGCGCAGCTTAGGTAATTCGTTTATAGAGATCACCGTTCATTCTTCACTCTTCACTCTTCGTTCTTCACTAAAACTAATTCCTAGCAGCATGAATAATGTACTTTTCTTGAAAGTACTCTTCTGGAAAGATTTTAAAAATGGGCATCATCTTAGGACGTAAGCCGCTTTCAGAAATCTCTTGGTTAAGGTCTCCACCCTTTAAACAGATCAGCCCTTGTGCAATGCCATTGTTGGTGCCCTTTCTGATCAGTGGAGCTGCCCAGGTCCACAAGTCTTTTAGTGGAGCTACAGCACGTGATACGGCAAAATCAAATTTGCGATTCTTAATGTCTTCCGCCCTAGTGTGTTGGGTACTGATATTTTTAATGCCTGCACCTTCGCAAACGGCATCCACCACTTTTAATTTCTTGGCAATACTATCTACTAGATGAAACTCCGTTTCAGGAAAAAATATCGCCAAAGGCACACCCGGAAAACCTCCACCACAACCAATATCTATCACCTGAGTACCAGGTCTAAAATCAGCTATAGCCGCAATACTCAAAGAATGCAATACATGGTGTAAGTAAATGCTTTCAATATCTTTTCTAGAGATTACATTGATCTTGGCATTCCATTCTTTGTACAATTCTTCTAAAGCAGTTAGTTGTGCTACCTGCTCATCAGTGAACTCGCTGAAATACTTCAGGATTAATCCCAGTTTTTGCGGGGTGCTTTCCATATGGCAGGTAGTGTGAAAATGTAAAAGAAGAACATCCAAATATCAAAGAATAAAAACCAAGGCCATAGGTCTGCCTCATTCAATTTTTTCATGCTTTTGTAAAGCACAATGGCTTGTATGATAAATCGCACTCCAAAAACAGCCAGTGCCATCCACCAATTAAAAAAGATAATAGAGACAGCTAATAAGGGATAGGTAAAAAACAGGGTAAAACTGTATAGACCTAATAAAAATTTATGGCTGCTCTTATAATATTTAGCGGTGGTATAGTGTCTGTATTTTTGAGACATCCACTCGTTCCAATTTCTTTTGGGTTCACTCAATGTGTGTGCTTGAGGGTCAATCACAATACCAATATTCTCTGCTGTGGCTACTTGATTGATAAAGAGATCATCGTCTCCACTAGGGATCTGGTTAATAGAAGAGAATCCTTTGTTACGTAAGAACACGTCTTTTTTGTAACTGAGGTTTCTACCAACGCCCATATAGGGTTTACCGGCTAAAGCATAAGACAGATATTGCAAAGCAGTATGAAAGGTTTCAAAACGAATCAACTTATTTATAAGGCCTGGCTTTTTGTGGTAGGCTCCATAACCCAATACAATTTCTGTATTGTCTTGATAGGCGTCTTGCATTTTCTGAATCCAGAATTCAGAAGCAGGAACACAATCAGCATCGGTTAATAAAACTATCTCGTGTTTGGAACTACGGATGCCCATGGAAAGCGGAAATTTCTTTCCACTAATCATCTTGGCTTCCTGGGTTAGTTCTATATGATTGATATGCTTAAACGTCTTTCTCAGCTCGTCTATTAAGTAGCGGCTCTCATCGGTTGAATTATCATTCACCAAAACCAATTCATGAGAACTCTTATATTCCTGCATTAAAATGCCTGGCAGGTTTTTCATGATATTTTCGGCCTCGTCTCTAGCGCAAACCACCACAGAAACGGGATGCTCCATGCTATCACCTTTTTCAGGTTCCACATAAAAAGCCAGTCTACGGAAAAAAAACAGATAATAGACCACCTGTATGAATATAACAGCACAAAAGACATAGAACAGGATGGTCCATAACAATGGGGGTATCATCATCCGGCAAAAATAGCAAGAATGCACCCTGATAGCGTGTGGCTTGTGGGTATGTGGAAAAATGATGACATTTGCCAAATGGCCGCACTTAGATTTAACCTTGAGGCAAGCGCCGGAAAAGCAAGGGCAGGAACAATTCAAACGGATCACGGAACCATACAAACCCCCATTTTTATGCCGGTGGGTACAGTGGGTACCGTAAAAGCTGTGACACAACAACAGTTAAAGCTGGATGTACAAGCACAAATTATCTTAGGAAACACCTATCATTTATACTTGCGTCCCGGCACAGAAGTGTTGGAAGCTGCAGGTGGTTTGCACAAATTCATGGGTTGGGATAGACCCATTCTCACAGATAGTGGTGGCTATCAGGTCTTTTCTTTGGCTACCAATAGAAAAATCAAAGAAGAAGGGGTGGTGTTTCAATCCCATATTGATGGTAGCAAACACTTGTTCTCTCCTGAGTCTGTGATGGATATTCAGCGCAATATTGGGGCAGACATTATCATGGCTTTTGACGAGTGTCCGCCTTATCCCAGTGATTATGCCTATGCCAAAAAGAGCATGGAGCTTACGCACCGCTGGTTAACCAGGTGTGTGAATAGACTGGCAGAAACGCCTGATAAATATGGCTATACCCAGAATTTATTTCCTATTGTACAGGGTAGTACTTTTCCAGATTTAAGAAAGGCTTCCTGTGAGTTTATTGCTTCTATAGGAGCGGTGGGAAATGCTATTGGCGGATTGAGTGTGGGTGAACCCATGGACATGATGTATGAGTTTACCAATCTCTGTTGTGAAATTTTACCTGCAGACAAGCCTAGGTATTTAATGGGAGTAGGTACTCCATGGAATCTCTTAGAATGTATTGACTTGGGTGTTGACATGTTTGACTGTGTTATGCCAACAAGAAATGGTAGAAATGGGATGCTCTTTACAACACAAGGAGTGATTAATATTCGCAATAAAAAATGGTTTAAAGACTTTAGTCCCATTGATCCTGGTCTACCTTCGGAAACAAGCCAGTACTACACAAAAGCTTACTTGCGTCATCTGTTTGTGGGTGAAGAGATTTTGGGATTGCAATTGGCCAGCATTCATAACCTGAGTTTTTATTTGTGGTTGGTGGGAGAGGCAAGGCGCAATATTATGGAAGGGACCTACGTTTCATGGAAGCAACAGATCCTGCCCATCTTACAACAACGTTTGTAAGTATTAAGCGTTGCTGTAACCGACCGTGAATGTGGATAATTCTGGCGGCTATTTCTATTTATACACCATTTGCATAAAATCGTCAAGTTTCGGAGGGAAGGGGGTAATTTACATCCACTTGCTAATCCGTTATCTATGAAGTCCGTAAAATAAACATCCATTTTCATGGATGTTTATTTGTTTTAAGGCCTTTAACATCCTTTTTGTGCCAGCTTGGTTTCCAGCCTTTATCTTTGTCAGGCAACAGTATGAAGAAAATAGACTGGTACATACTCAAAAAATTCCTCACCACTTTCTTCTTTGCCATATTTCTATTTACGGTAATTGCCGTGGTAGTGGATGTGAGCGAGAAGACAGATGATTTTGTAAAATCCCAATTGGGCTTTATCAAAATCATTACCCAATACTATTACGGATTCATCCCACATATTATCGCCCTGCTATTTCCCTTATTTGTTTTTATAGCAGTCATCTTCTTTACTTCTAAAATGGCTGGTAAGAGTGAGATCATTGCCATTTTAGCTAGTGGTACCAGTTATGCAAGATGGCTTAGACCCTATTGGGTGGGTGGTACTTTGTTGGCGATTATGTTATGGTTCTCAAATCAATATGTTGTTCCCAAAGCCAATCAGATAAGGGGAACTTTTGAAGCAAAATATATTGACGGGAATAGTTCTTACAATGCCTTACTACTCAAGAATAATAATATTTATAGAAGGATTGACAGTTTTACCTATGCCGGAATTTATGGGTATGATACCCTAATTAAAAGAGGGGGGCCTTTCTTTATGTACAAGATCAAGAACAACTTGGTGGTAGAAAACCTTCGGGCCGATGAAATTTACTGGGATACCATCAAGAAATGGAAATTGATGGGCGTGGTAACCAGAAAATTAGAGGGGATGAAAGAAACCCTGAAAATGGACACCAACCAGCACGCGAATTTCAACTTTTTGCCTAATGACCTGAGCAGGGACAAGTATACCAAGGATAAATTGACCACCCCAGAATTAGAGCGGTTTATTCGATTAGAAGAATTGCGAGGTTCGGAGGGAATCAATGACCTGAAAATTGAACGATATAGAAGAGACGCCACCTGTATCACGGTCCTATTATTAACCTTAATTGGGGCCATTGTAGCTGGTAAAAAAGTGCGGGGCGGGAGCGGGGTGCACTTGGCTGTGGGTTTTGTAATAGCCGCTATGTTTATTGTGATCAATCAATTCTCTACCATTTTCTCTACCAAGGGAAACCTGCACCCCATGATTGCGGCTTGGATTCCCAATGCCATTTTCTTGATAGTCATGATCTATCTCTATAGAAAGGCGCCAAAATAGGGTTTATAAAAATAGCTTGGCTTAGAACCAAAGGGTAAATCATTTGTTATGGTATACAAGTTATCTTACCTTTAAAGGCCGAAAAATCGGCGATTTTAATGACATATGGCCAATGGCCTGAATAAATAAACAAAGACCTCATGGAAATCATCAAAGAGCGGTTTAGGTTGAAGGCGGAAGAGTCTAACAAAGAAATCAAAGAACTGTTAAAAGAAAACGGAAACAGAAAGATTGGAGAAGTGACCCTTGCACAAGCCTATCAAGGTATGCGTGGCATTACTGGTTTGGTTACTGAAACCAGTTTATTGGATTCTGAAGAAGGTATCCGTTTTCGCGGATATACCATTCCGGAACTTCAACAAAAGCTACCCAAAGCTCCTAAAGGCGATGAGCCACTTCCAGAAGGATTGTTTTATTTAATGTTGGTGGGTGAATTGCCTACTCAACAGGAAGCAGAACATATAACCAGTGTTTGGCAACGTAGAAGCCATGTACCCAATTATGTGTTTGCAACTATAGATGCATTGCCTTTAACTGCACACCCCATGACCATGTTTGTGACTGGGGTAATGGCACTTCAAACTGAAAGCAATTTTTCAAAAGAATATGGTAAGGGGTTAAATAAAAAGGACTACTGGAGTTTTGTCTACGACGATGCTATGGACCTAATAGCCCGTCTGCCTAGAATTGCTGCTTATATCTACAGAAGAAAATACAAAAACAACGAGCATATTCAACCCAATGGTTTGTTAGACTGGGCTGGTAACTTAGCTCATATGATGGGTTATGAAAACGAAAGCTTCAAGGAATTGATGCGTTTATACATGACCATTCACGCAGACCACGAAGGTGGAAACGTATCCGCCCATACCACACACTTAGTGGGATCCGCTTTGAGCGATCCTTACTTGAGTTATGCTGCTGGTATGAATGGATTAGCTGGTCCTTTACACGGATTGGCTAACCAAGAAGTGATCAAGTGGATTTTTGAAATGCAGGATAAATTAGGTACCCAAGAACCAAGCAAGGAGCAAATTGCAGATTATGTGCAGCAAACCCTTGCTTCTGGTAAAGTAGTACCAGGATATGGACACGCAGTATTGCGCAAAACAGATCCTCGCTTTACTGCTCAAATGACTTTTGGTAAAAAGCATATGCCAAATGATCCGTTGGTGAATACGGTTTGGAATATTTATGAAACTGTTCCGCCAATTTTGCAATCACTGGGTAAGGTAAAAAATCCATGGCCCAATGTGGATGCACATAGTGGTGCTCTTTTAGTACACTATGGTATGGTGGAGTATGAATTCTATACCGTTCTATTTGCCGTAAGCCGTGCATTGGGAGTACTAGCCAGTCTTTGCTGGGATAGGGCCCTTAGTCTACCACTTGAAAGACCAAAATCAGTTACCACCGAATCAGTAAAACGCTGGTTGGTAGGTAAGGAAGAAATCTGGGAATAATAGTTCTCCAAATATTTTTAAATCCGTCAAAGATGCTTTGACGGATTTTTTTTGCCCATGGCGATGTATAAAACAAAAAAGGCCCACATTACTGTGAACCTTTAAAGCTGTGGAGAGTATCGGGGTCGAACCGACGACCTCTTGCATGCCATGCAAGCGCTCTAGCCAACTGAGCTAACCCCCCGGGGTTGCAAATGTAAGCGTTGAATTGATACGGTAAAAAAATTAATTGCCTTTGATAGTTTTTTAACCCAAATACGGCTAAATATGATTTCTGAGTTTGTAGAGGGTCGTTTTAGGTTTGTGAATGGAATTTTTACTCAGAATAAATAAAATATAATTGCAATATTAATTAGCTAGGATTTACTAAAGACTGTTATGGGATTTTTTGATTTATTTAAGAAAAAGCCAAGAAAGGAGATTGTCCAAATGGAACCAATATTGGCTAAGCTATTGTTTAATAATCATGAAACATTTGATTTACAAATTTTGCTGGACCATTTAAAGACTGAATGGAACTCTTCTATAACAAATATTAGTGGCGGAAATGGGAAAGCCAGTTTTCAATTAAATGGAGAAACCATAATTCTTACTACAGTTACTGAGCAGATTCCTTTTGCTGAAATAAAATCCAATACATGTATTGCGTATAATTGGGATACAGCAGAGAAAGACTTGAAAAAACACAATGTACACGTAGTAGTGACAATTGTTGATAGTCAACAACCTGAAATTGAAAGAGCCCAAATTCATAATAAAGTCTTAGCATCTATTTTAATAAACACCAATTGTTTGGGTATCTATCATTTGAGTCAACAATTGCTAATTCCAAGTAAGGCATTTTTAGAAATTGCACAAAAAGTAAAAACTCAAGATTTACCAAATTGGGATTGATTTTTATAGCTATCCAAGATAAATCTTGAAATTAGTTCCTATTCCTAATTGGCTTTCTACTTCAATTTTGCCGTGCATGGCTTCTACTTGATTTCTAGTCATGAATAGACCGATGCCCTTAGCGTCTTTGTTGCCATGGAAGGTTTTGTACATGCCAAATAATTTTGGGCCATTTTTTTCTAAATCAATGCCCAAGCCATTGTCTTTACAAACCAATACTGGCCGGTCCTGCTCCCAGAAAGCGTCTAAATGAATTTCTGGTTTTCTTTCAGGGCTGCTGTATTTAAGTGCGTTGGATAGGAAATTAAAAAGTATGCTTTCTAAATAGGCGGGGTTGTATTTAATCACAAAATTGTCAGGTATTCTATTGAGAATGGTTGCAGATTTATTGCTAATCAGTTCTTCTAAGATTTCAATAGCCTTATGTGCATATTCAAATACATTCAAATTTTCTAGGTAAATATTTACATTGCTATTGATTTGCACTATTTCATTTAAGTGCAACATGGTGGTTTCAAAATTTTCAGAAACAATACGCAGATTGTCCATTAAAAGGTTTTTCTCTTCTTGGGTTTTGGACAATCCAAGAAAGCGCACAATTGATTTGATATTTCCTGCATGGGACCTTAAGTTGTGAGAAACAATATAAGAGAAGTTTAATAATCTGGTATTTTGGTCACTGACCAATTGTAGGCTTTTATTTAATGTTGATTCAATTTTCTTCCTTCTTGAAATATCTATAAAGCCTGAAAGCTTCATCAGTCTTCCATTTAAAGTAATTAATTCAGATGAAAGCAACACATCAATTGGTTCTCCTGATTTTTTTAGAAACCTAACTTCTCTATTATTAATTCTACCTTCTAATTTATATTCTTCAACTATATTATTTCTATCTTCAATTTTTTCATAGAAGTTAACAGTATGTTTACCTATTAATTCATTTTTGGAATATCCCATTAGCTCCGATAGTTTTTGATTAGCCATTTGAATGATACTAGTTTCATTATCAACTAATAAAATTGGAACGGGATAGAATTCAAATATTTGATGTAGATTTTTTTCAGTTTCAACTTGTAATTTTTGAGATTCAATTCTCTTTGTAATATTGCTAAACGTACAGATAACAAAATTTATATCTCCATTTTCATTTAAAACTGGAACTGCATTAACATCTAACCAGACAAAAGCCTCCTCTTTTGGTCTAAATACACCCATTACTTTTTCTAAAATAGGTTGTTTGGTTTTTATTGCCAGAGGTACAGGATGAGTATCACCTGGATAAGGTGTTCCGTCTAAATGAATACAACACCATTCCTTGTCAAAAGATGTTCTACCCATAAACTGTTCTTTTGTCAAGCCTAGGAGTTCTAAGGCTTTTTGATTATAGCCTAGCATTTCTGCCTGTTTGCCTTGAATAATTAATCCAATTGGTAATAAGTCAATGATTATTTGAAGTGCTGCATTGTTTTTTTCAAAACAGCCATTTTGTTTTTGTAAATGTTCTATTAAAGTAGATTCTATGTTAAGGTTAGCCTGCTTCATGCGTTAGGGTGTTGGGAAGTCAATGGTTTTTGGTCATTGATTTCTCGCAGAAATTGGACAATGAGAAAATTATGCAAATATTATATGCTTAATTATGCTAAATGTCATTGTTATTTTCATTTTATTTTGTTATTTGTTGATAACATAACATTGATAGTTACTTAACAGCTTCTTGATATTTCCTTCACTTTTCGTTAACCTTCCAGACATGATGCCATAACATAGCCATGATAGTTTCGTTGCCTCAACAACTAAATCATGTTTATGAATCAATTTAAAATCAGAATTCAAAGCTGGATGCTCCTCACTTTAGCATGCTGTTTCTTTGTATTCCAATCCAATGCCCAAAACCCGACTGTAAGCGGGAAAGTGATTGATCCAACTACTTCTAAGCCAATTGAAGGAGCTTCTGTGTCAACAAAAAATGGCAAATCCACCATTACTAATGCTTCAGGTGCTTTTACCATTGCAGCAGCCAAAGGCGAGCAATTAAAAGTCAGTTTTGTTGGATATGAAGACCTACAGATTACTGTTAGTACAGGTGATCTTAACATTAGTTTGCAGCCCAGTAACAATCAATTGAATGATGTTGTAGTTACGGCGCTTGGTATTAAAAAAGACAAAAAAATTATTGGTTATTCTACACAAGAAATTAAAGGTGAAGACCTAGTAAAAGCAAGAGAACCCAATGCAATCAACTCTTTGGTTGGTAAAGTAGCAGGTTTAACGGTTGGTGCATCTGCTGAATTATTGGGTAACCCACAAATTTTATTACGTGGTGGGTCAATCAATTTATATGTAGTTGATGGTGTTCCTATTAATTCTGATACTTGGAATATTACTCCAGATGATATTGAAAGTTATACCATCTTAAAAGGACCTGTAGCATCTGCATTATATGGTTATAGAGGACAAAATGGTGCAATCATCATCAATACTAAAAAAGGTACAAAAGACAAAAGAGGTATTTCTGTTGAATTTAATAGCAGTACCCAAATTAATAAAGGATTTATTGCCCTTCCCAAAACCCAAGATTTATACGGACCTGGTGATCATGGTAAATATAAATTTGGTGATGGTAAAGGTGGCGGTGTAAACGACAATGATTATGATATCTGGGGACCAAAATTTGAAGGTCAATTGATTGAACAATATGATAGCCCAGTAGATCCTGTAACTGGCATTCGTTCAAAAACACCATGGGTTGCTAGAGGAAAAGACAATTTGAAAAGATTTATTGAAGCTGGTATATTGTCTACCAATAATATTTCCGTTGCAGCCAGTGGTGAAAAATATGATGTACGTTTTTCTGTAGGCCAAGGATATCAAAAAGGTATTGTTCCAAATACAGATTTAAAAACTACTACATTTAATCTTAATTCAACCCTGCGTTTTAATAAGAGATTGACTTTAGATGCCAACCTTAATTTTAATAAACAATACACCGACAATATTCCAGATGTAATCTATGGACCTAATAGTGTTATTTATAACATAACTATCTGGGGCGGAGCCGATTGGAATATTGATGATATGCGTAATTACTGGCAACCAGGTAAGGAAGGTGTTCAGAGTATTTATGCAGAATACCAACGCTACCACAATCCTTATTTTATGTCTCAAGAGTGGTTGCGCGGACATCGTAAAAATGATATCTATGGATATGCAACATTAAATTATAAATTGAATGATTACATAGATCTTATGTTAAGAAGTTCAATTACTACTTATGATCTAACTAGAACAGAAAAAATGCCATTCTCAGCTCACCCTTATGGTAGAGAAGAAGGACGTGGGGATTATAGAGAAGACAAGAGATCTATGTTTGAAAACAATACAGAAATCATGGCTCGCTTTAAAGCTCCTAAAGTGGCTAATTTCTTAATGATCAATGGTTTTGTTGGAGGCAATATCCGCACATTCAATTATAATTCTAGTTTTGTTACCACCGACTACATGAACGTGCCAAACGTTTATAGTTTTGCTAATAGTCGTAATCCAGTTAAGGCTTACAATTTCAATTCTGATATGTGCGTTCAAAGTGCCTATACTTCTATTGATTTTGCACTTGGTAAGTATGCCAATATTAATGCAACTGGTCGTGTAGATAAGCTGTCGGCATTATTTCCCCAAAATAATACATTCTTCTATCCTTCTGTAAATGCAAGTACCGTTATTTCGGATTATGTAACCTTGCCTTCTGTTATTTCATTCTTGAAATTTAGAGCATCATTTGCTCAGGTAAGAGGTGGTGGTAACTTTGTATCTAATACAATTGGCGCTACTCCTGGTAATACGTATCCTATTGGTTATAGCGGTCAATATTTTTCTACCTATGGTGGACCGTCTTATAATAATAGTAGTGTTTATTCTACTGCTACTGGATACAATAATACAACTGAAGCAAGATTTACTGGTTCATTGATAGATGATAATGTTAAACCTGATGATCGTACAAGTACAGAGTTAGGATTAGACATGAAATTTTTGAAAAATAGACTAAGCTTTGATTTTGCATACTTCAACTATATAGATGGCCCACAGATTTTCAGTAAGCAAATTTCTGCTGCATCAGGTTATTCTAATTATACTTTGAATGCAACTAAAACACAAAAATCAGGATTTGAATTTAGTATTTCAGGTACACCAGTTAAGTTAAGCAATAGCTTCACTTGGGATGTTTTATTCAACTGGGCTACATTTAAAGAAACCTTGAAGGAATTACCTGCAGGTGTAAATGCGTTGAATACTTTTTATAAAGTTGGTAGCAGGGTAGATGAGGTTTATATTAGAAAATTTGCAAGAACACAAGATGGACAAATCATCAATGATGCTGGTGGTAGACCACTTATCTTGCCTGTTGCTCAATATGCAGGAACGGCTAGCCCAGATTGGGTATGGGGTTTAAACAATAAGTTTAGATATAAAGAATTCACCTTTAGCTTCCAGATTGATGGAAGAGTTGGCGGAGTAATGGAAGACTATGTTCGTAAGAAAACATTCCAAGGAGGCCGTCATATTGAAACTGTAGAAGGTGCATTGGGAGAAGCTAGATACCAAGATTATTTAGGTAATAAAACTTATGTAGGTGAAGGAGTTCAGGTATCTAATGCAGCAGCAATTGTTTATGATCCTGTAACTGGCTTAATTACCAACTATGTTGCTTTACAGTTTAGCCCTAATACTACCAAAACTTTTGCACAAGATTACGTTAGCCGTGTACACGGAATTCCAGAACCGAATATGATGAGTAAGTCTTACTTAAAATTGCGTGAGGTTGTAATTGGGTATAGTTTGCCTAAAAAATATTTGGGAAAATCTTTTATTCAGAGTGCTTCAGTTTCACTTGTTGCAAGAAATATTCTGTATTTCATGAAAGACAGCAGATTCAAGGATGTTGATATTGATCAATATGCTGGAAGTCAATCTAGTATTGATTTGCAAACACCTACCACTAGAAGCTACGGTGTCAACCTTAATATTGTATTCTAAATAATTCAATCTAATTTATATGAAAAAATATCTTTTTATCATAGGAGCACTAACAATTATGTTGGTTTCTAGTTCTTGTAAGAAAAGTTTTGAGTCTTTGCAAGTAGATCCAAATAGAGCTACCAGTGTACCTGCCAATTTAGTTTTGGGTGGCGTATTGTCTGATATTTACTACGGTCCTTTTAACAGCACTCAACGTTGGAATCAATTTTATGCGTGTAATTATGCGTATTATGGAAACCAGGAGTACAATTGGACCAATATGTCATATGGTGCTTATAACACCTTAAAGAATGTATTAAAAATGGAAGAAGAAGCAGCTAAAAGTATCCCTGCTCCAAATCCTTACAGTGCTTTAGGTAAATTTTTAAGAGCTTATATTTATTACAATATCACTATGCAAACAGGCGATGTACCTTTGTCTGAAGCATTAAAAGCTATTGATAATACTACACCTAAATATGATTCTCAAAAAGAAGTATTTAAGCAAATTTTAGTTTGGTTAGAAGAAGCAAATACTGATATTGCCGGTATAGTTACAAAAGGGAATTATGTTTTAGCAGGTGATATTTATTATGGTAATGACTTAAATAAATGGAGAAAAGCGGTTAACGCCTTTAAATTAAGGGTATTGATTCAATTGAGTAAATATGAAACAGACGCAGATTTAAATATCAAAACAAAGTTTGCTCAAACGCTTGCAAGCAATAACAACTATCCTTTATTTGCCAGTAAATCTGATAACTTAGATTATATCTATAATGCTCAGTACAATAAGTATCCTACCAATCCAGATTCATACGGATTTGACGTAGCAAGATATAATATGGCTTCAACCTACTTGAATACATTGGTTAATTTACAAGACCCTCGTACCTTTTTTGTAGCTGAACCTGCTGATGCTTTGGTAAAAGCTGGTGCTCAACCAAATAGTTATGCTGCATTTAGAGGTGCAAGTAGTGGTGAGGACTTAGCAATAATGAGTTCTAATGCGGGTAATGGTGCGTATTCTTTTATCAATCGTAAAAGATATTATACCACTTATACTGCTGAAAACTGCACCCAAATTGGTTATCAAGAAATGTGTTTCAATATTGCTGAAGCTATTAATAGAGGTTGGTTAACTGGCAATGCTGAAGATTGGTATACTAAAGGAATTCAGTCTAGTATTTCATTCTATGGAATTGTGAATGGCGCCAACACGGTTACTTTCCAAAAAGTAGGTGGCTCATTAAATGATTATAATAACTATTCCATTAATTATGATTGGAATACCTACTATAATCAACCTACTGTAAAGTATGCGGGTAATACCAATGCAGGTTTAACCCAAATTATTACCCAAAAATATTTAGCATTCTACCAGAATAGTGGTTGGGAAGCTTATTATAACTGGAGAAGAACGGGTACCCCTACTTATTTATTAGGAGCTGGTACAGGAAACAGTACAAGAATCCCTTTAAGATTTCAATACCCTGTAGCTGAAAAAGCGGTGAATACAACCAATGTAAATAGTGCTATTCAATCTCAGTTTGCAGGATCAGATGATATCAATGCCAAAATGTGGCTTATCAAATAGTTTTGACATATTTTTAAGGATAAATAAGGCGGAGCATTTTAGCTCTGCCTTATTATGTTTTTTGTAAATACTTATTGATTTATTAATCATTTTTTATTTCTTCAATCCGTATTAAATGTCAAAGTTATTCAGCTTCATTTTGAGTTTTACTTGTATTGCATTCAATGCTAGCACTCAGTCTAATCAAGTTAGTATTTTACAAGTTCCCGGAACAAGTCAATTTACTAAGATTAACGAAAAAGGGGTTTCTGTTTTACCAAGTGGAAGGTATGTAAGCCCGGCTGGTGAATTAGTTAGAATATCTCATGATCCTTTTGCGTTGAAACTTTCTCCTAATGGCAAAAAAGCCATTACCCTGCATGATGGTGTTTTTACTCTAATAGACATTGCTAGTATGAATACTACTAGAGTGCCTTCTTATGACAACAAGATAGTTTCACCTTTTTCAAATGGATCCTATTTGGGTGTTGCATTTAGTGCTGATTCTAAAACAGTTTACTTAAGTGGCGGAGATAATGGAGCGGTATTGGTGTATGATTTAGAGCAAATGAAGCGTTTGGACTCTATTTCCTTAAATGCTGCTATAAATAACAGGTTTTATGATGATAGTTTTACTGCAGATCTTTTGCTTTCAAAAGATGGTTCGGAATTAATGGTTTTAGATAGAGGTAATTTTAGAATGGTTCGATTACAATTAGCCACTAAAAAAATTACCGCTTCAATACCAGTAGGAAGACAGCCATTTGGATTGGCATTAAGTCCAGATGAATCAACCGCATTTGTTGCCAATGTTGGGGCTTATTCCTATCCCTTAATTGAGGGTGCTAACAGTAAAAATTATGATTCATTGATGATTTCTCATCACCCCTATGGTGATAATACAAAAGAGTCTAGAGAAGGTACAGTGGTGGAAGGAAGAAAAATTCCAGGTGTGGGTAGTCCCAAAGCAGACGAAGCCATGAGTGTATTTACCATTGACTTGAAAACCAATAAAGTAATTGATAAGTTTAAAACTGGTTATCAGGTTGGAGAAATGATTGAAGAAGCGGAAGTAGTAGGTGGAGCCAGCCCAAACAGTATCGCCGTAGGCAAAGATTTTGCTTATGTTTCAAATGCCACAAACGATAATATTTCTATTATTGATTATAAAAATCACAAACTATTAGGGCATATAAATATTACTGTTGATTCTCGCATTGACAAGTATAGAGGGTTGCTTCCTTTTGGGATAACCTTGAGTAAGGATGAGAAAAGGCTTTATGTAGCTTTATTAGGCTTTAATGCCATTGCAGTGATTGATGTTCCAAGTAAAAAAACAATTGGCTTAATTCCAACAGGTTGGGGACCAAGCAGGGTAGTTTTATCTGAAGACGAGAAAGAATTATATGTGATTACTTGTAGAGGCTTAGGCGCTGGTCCAAATGGTGGGAAAGATTTTGTAAAACCTATTCAAGGAACCTATATTGGCGATATTCAATTAGGCAGTTTTCAAAAAATATCAATGCCCAATGTTGAGGAACTGAAATCTTTTACAGTAAGTGCCATTGCCAATACTTTTGTTGAAACAAAAATGGATGCCAACAGAAACCAGCCATTGCCAGTTTTGCCAGGCATTTCAGAATCGCCCATAAAATACATTGTTTACATTACCAAAGAGAATCGCACTTATGATGAAATTTTCGGGCAATTAGCCAATGCCAATGGCGATAGTAGCCTAGCTAGATTTGGGGTGAATAGTGAGTATACTTTACCTGATAGTAATAAAGGGAAATTCAAGGGTATGAAAGTGACACCCAATCACCACAAAGCTGCCAAACAGTTTGCTCTTAGCGATAATTTTTATTGCGATAGTGACGCATCCATTCATGGACACCATTGGATGATGGGAGTAATACCCAATGAATGGGTTGAGGTTAATTCAGAGGTAAGTAAAACCACCAAACTGTTTTCAAAAGCACCAGGAAGAAGACATCCTGGGTCTACTGGAAGTATGGATCCAGAAGATTTTGCAGAGATAGGTGGACTTTGGGAAGCATTGGAAAGAAAGAAATTAGCTTACTATAATTTTGGAGAAGCCAATGAAACCGCACATGTACGTGAAAATTGGTATGACACCGCTACAGGTGCTTCTCATGGTGTAATGGTGCCAATGCAAAAAGCACTTTTCCCATTTACTAGTCATAATTATGCAGGCTACAATACCAATATTCCTGACCAGTTCAGGATGGATCAATTTGAATCTGAGTTTACAAAAAAATGGATCAATGGTAAAGAGAAAATGCCTTCATTAATTACCATGCAAGTACCAAATGATCACACTGCCAAAAGTAGACCTGAGGACGGCTATTTTATGCCACATTCTTTTGTGGCAGATAATGATTTAGCATTAGGCAGAATCTTACACTTTTTATCTAGAACAGCGTATTGGAAAAATATGTTGGTAATTATTACAGAGGATGATCCCCAAGGCGGCGTAGATCATATTGATGCACATAGGTCTGTATTGATGATGGCAGGTCCTTATGTTAAGAAGGGTTATGTAAGTCACACACATGCCAATTTTGGAGCCATACTAAAAACCATTTACAATATACTTGGTGTTTCTTATGTAAATCAATATGATGCTACAGGATCACTATTGTCAGACTTCTTCACCAATAAGCCAGATTTTAGTACTTATGACCTTGAAAAAAATGACCAAAGGGTTTTTGATGTAAATAAGGCAATGAAAAAATACAATAGGCAAATAGACTGGCGGAAAATTGAACAGGGTCCAAAGATGGATGATGTTAAAGACATGCGCGCGGATCATTATTCGCAACAAAAAAATCAATAGGAAAGGCGTTTTTTTAAGTGGCTTCTTTGTTCATTAGAACCCTTGAAAACAATCTTTAAAAAAGTAGCAAAAAATGGAAAACATTCAAGCAATTACAGAGATGATTGTTTCCTTGTATGGAAAATATGGGAATGCAGATTATATAGGAGAACCCGTTTCGCAATTAGAACATATGTGTCAATCAGCTCAATTAGCCCAAGCTGAAGGATTTTCTGAAGAAGTAATTTTAGCAGCATTTTTCCATGATATTGGACATTTGTGCGAACACTTTATGCCTGTAGCTTTTATGGGTGGATATGGTGTAGTTGACCATGAAAAGTTAGGGGCAGACTTTTTAAGACAAAAAGGTTTTTCAGAAAGGCTTTGCAAATTGGTACAATCACATGTTGAGGCTAAAAGATACTTGACATTTAAATATCCAGCGTATTATGAACAATTATCGGAAGCTAGTAGGAGAACACTTGAATTTCAGGGTGGGGTAATGACCCCAGATGAGGCGGTAGCATTTGAATTGGATCCTGATGCGGATTTAATACTTGCTTTACGTAAATGGGATGAAGCTGCAAAGTTGGAAAATATTCCCTTGCCCAACCTTGAAATCTATGCAAATATGATTCAGAGACATTTAATTGAACAACAATCAAAAAATTAAGTAATGAATTACAAATTAGTTGTGTTTGATATGGCAGGCACCACAGTAAGGGACAAAGGAAATGTAAATGATGCTTTTAGAGCAGCATTTTTGGAATCTGGTATTGTAGTGGCTGCAGAAGATGTAGACAAGGTAATGGGATACCGCAAAGTGGAAGCTATTGAAATCATTCTCAAGAAATACTTAGAAGCCATGGAATATGATGCGGCTAGGATAAATTTGATACATGATGCTTTTACCGAGAAAATGGTTTCCTTTTATGAAGAGGATACAGAATTAGCAGCATTGCCAGAAGTCTTAGAAACTTTTTCTATCTTAAAGGCTCGTGGAATTAAAATTGCGTTGAATACCGGATTCACAAGGGTGATTACTGATGTGATTCTAAAAAGATTGGGATGGAATGAGGAAGCTATGATAGATGCAGTTGTATGTAGTGATGAAGTTCAAGAAGGAAGACCACATCCTTTTATGATTAGGAAAATTATGGAGCAGTTAGGAATAGAGGAAGCTGCAGAAGTAGTAAAAGTGGGTGATACTTCAGTAGACGTTTTGGAAGGACAATTTGCAGGTTGTGGTTTAGTGGTAGCGGTTACTACCGGAGCCTATACAAGAGAACAGCTGTTAGAATATCAACCCGACCAGATCATAGATAGTATGCAGCAATTGCCTGCTTTAATTTTATAGTATTGAAAACATTTTTTGATAAGATTCAACAAGAAAAGTATAGGGATAATTGGGTGGCAGTTTATGCGTCCTTAATCTGTTTTTTAACCTATGCTTCTGTGTATGCATTCCGTAAACCATTTACTGTTGGCGGTTTTGCAGACGGACCAACGGTTTTTGGTCTTGCTTTTAAAGACGCATTGGTGATTAGCCAGGTATTGGGTTATATGTTTAGTAAATTTTATGGGATTAAATTTATTGCTGAACTAAAACACGTGGGTAGGGGTAAGCTTATTCTATTAATGGTGGGAGTATCATGGTTGTCAATGTTATTGTTTGCCTTGGTTCCTGCTCCCTATAGTGTGGTGTTTTTATTTACTAATGGATTCCCATTGGGCATTATTTGGGGAATAGTATTTTCTTTTGTTGAAGGCAGAAAAGCCACTGATTTTATTGGTGCGGCACTTGCAGTAAGTTTTATATTTTCTTCTGGATTTGTGAAATCTGTAGCAAAGTCTTTGCAGCTATCTTTTCATGTCACTGATTGGTGGTTGCCATTTGTAACTGGTGGTGTTTTTCTTTTACCTTTAATTTTATTGATCTGGTTATTGGAAAAAATCCCACCACCTTCTAATTCCGATATTGCTTTAAGGGTTACTAGATTGCCACTAGATAAGGAAGCCAGAAAGCAGTTTTTTCAGAAATTCAAACCAGGTTTAATTATCATGATTGTCATATATGTATTTCTCACTGTTTTTAGAGACATTAGAGACAATTTTGCAGCAGATATCTGGAAGGAACTGGGTTATGGCAATCAACCATCTGTTTTTACAAATACTGAGATTCCTATTACACTCATGGTGCTGTTGTTAATTGGTAGTATGATACTTATTAAGAACAATCGCAAAGCATTTCAAATAACACAATACATTATTCTTTTTGGTTTTCTTCTGGCTGGAGTTAGTTCATTGTTATTTATTCTTGGGATGTTAAGTCCTTTTTTATGGATGACTTTGGTTGGATTGGGATTGTATATTGGCTATATCCCATTTAATTGCATATTGTTTGACAGATTAATTGCCACTTTTAGAATTACTGGCAATGTTGGATTCCTAATGTACTTAGCTGATTCATTTGGTTATTTAGGAAGTGTTTCAGTCATCTTGCTCAAAACAATATTCAAATTGAATTTACAATGGAGTATTTTATATAGCAACGGAGTAGTGGGACTTTCCATACTTGGTGTGATTGGGTCATTGATGTCAATTCGTTATTTTAATAAAAAGTATCAATTAACTATAGAAACAAATGAGTAAGCCATCGGCAATAGTAATAGGTGCTGGAATTGTGGGTCTAGCAACAGCAAGGGCATTATCCTTAAAAGGGTTTGAAGTAACCGTTATAGAAAGAAATGAAAAAGCTGTGGGAGCTTCGGTTAGAAATTTTGGTATGGTCTGGCCAATTGGTCAGCCCGATGGTGTATTGTATCAACGAGCATCTAGGAGTAGGCAGATATGGAAAGAAGTGGCTGATAGTATTGGTCTATGGTATGACCCGGTTGGCAGTCTGCACTTAGCGCATGAACAAGACGAATGGGATGTGTTACAAGAATTGTATCATTCCTTTAGTACTAACGGTAGAGACGTGCAATTGATGGATAAGCAACAAATAGCTAAATCTTTCTATGGGGTAAATGAAAATGGCTTAAAGGGTGGATTGTATAGCCATACAGAAATGATTGTAGACCCCAGAGAAGCCATTGCTGCCATTCCAAATTATTTGACCGAATATTTAGATGTTAATTTTATTTGGAATACTACTATTACGGATATTCAAAATGGAAAACTAAAGGCCGGTAGTAGGGTGTTTCATGCAGATTTGGTATTTGTTTGCAGTGGGCCTGATTTTGAAACACTGTATCCAGACGAGTTTGCAAAAGCGCCTATTACCAAGTGCAAATTGCAAATGATGCGATTTCTTCCAGAATCAGTCAATTGGAGAATTGGAACCTCTCTTTGCGGCGGATTATCTTTAATACATTATCCCGCATTTAAAGCAGCTCCTTCACTGCAAGCTTTAAAAGATAGATACTCGGCAGAGATGGAAGAATATTTAAAATGGGGTATTCATGTAATGGTGTCTCAAAATGATCGGGGAGAACTAACCGTAGGTGACTCTCATGAATACGCGCTAACTTTTGATCCTTTTGATAGAGCTAGATTGAATCAGTTAATACTAGATTACCTAAAAAGTTTTGCACTTGCTTCCAACTGGAAATTAGTTCAGTCTTGGCATGGCATTTATTCCAAACTGACCAATGGAAACACTGATTTATTGCTTCAACCAGAAAACCAGGTATATATCTTAAATGGATTGGGGGGGAATGGCATGACCCTTTCATTTGGCCTTGCAGAAGAAGTGGTTGCTACATTATAAATAAGCCTAGATACCCATTTTCAAAACTTAATATTGGAATCGGATTTGCTTTTTTACTTTTGAATATGAATTCGATTGTAGACAAGGACGGTGAAATTGTAGCCTACCTTTTTCAAAATGTGATCATTGATACCAAAAGAGAAAAAGTATTAGGTGTAATACTAGGTAATTGCTTTTTTGGAAAATCAAAAGAACCATTGGGTAAGTTCTTCCAGAACAAGTTTTATAAAAAATCCGGTAAAATAGTGGCCAAACTTGGTGAGAAATATAGTAAGGATGAATTTCCGGAAAACGATTTTCACATTATAAATGAAGCTTGGAAATCCTTATTAGATATAAAGGATCATATCTGTATTTGGATTGAACCCAAAAAAGATTGGGGCAAAAAGAATTTTGTTGAATTATTGAAAGATAAGTAGTTACTAAATCAATACCCTTGCTTCAGAAGCATAACTCTCTCTAAATTCTTTAGGAGAGCATCCTTTCTTTTTCTTGAAGATTCTATTGAAGTTGGATATGTTATTAAACCCGCATTGGTAGGCAATTTCAGAAATGGATTGTGTTGAATTAATCAACATTCGGGTAGCATGACCAAGACGAATATCTGTAAGCGTTTCTACAAAAGTTAATCCTGAACGGTTCTTAAAAAACCTACTAAATGCCGCTTCAGCCATATTGGTTAATTGCGCCACTTCTTGTAATGAAATAGATTTTTGATAGTTCTTGTTAATGTATTCCATTACTTTTTCAATTCTCCGGCTATTGTATTTAATAACTTCTCGATTGTTGAAAGTAGCATTGGATAATACCACCATGTCTTTTGAAAGAGAAAGATCATTTAAAATAGACATCAGCTCCAAAATACTATCAAAGCCTTTCTTCTTTCCTAAGTTTAATAATCTAGCAGAAAGTTGTCTAGCGGTCTCTTGTGAAAACAGGATGCCCCTTTGTGCCTTCTCCATCAATGAACGAATCATATTCAATTGATTCCTACTCAACAAACTTTCACCAAAAAGGTCTTTGTGAAATTGAATGGTTACTTCTTGAATATTGGTACTAGTACAAGTATGGGTACGCCAGGTATGTTGTAAGTTGGGGCCAACCAAGACCAATTCCAAATCGTCAATATCTTCCATATGGTCTCCAATCACCCTTTTTACACCTTTGGCATTCTTGATAAAATTCAATTCAAATTCTTCATGGTAATGCAATGGATAGTCAAAACTAGATTTGGTACGGCTGAAAACCGTAAAGCAGTCTGATTCACTTAATGGTGTTATTTCTCGCAGTAATTTGTGTCGAATCATTCGGCAACCTAGTTAGACGGTGAAAATAAGGTTTTCACCGATTATTCATAATAAATATTTGACAGTTTGAATTCAGATTGCGCTGCAAAGAATCACCATTATGTGCATAATTTGGTAGTTTATCAACTTTTTTAAAGCGTTCCATAATGCAAAACTGTTGAAAAGGATTGCTTAGAAAGTTTTAGATTTAGTCTGATTTTGTAAAAAGTCAGCAACCATAAACGATTGTCATGCCAAATGATAGCACTCTCATCAATTCCGGTGGAAAGCAACAAAA
>JBEAPC010000109.1:0-8972 GCA_041164585.1 Bacteroidota bacterium | reverse complement strand
GTCTAAATCTATTGCACTAGATGGCAAGGGAAATATCTATGTAAATATTGGGGCATTTTCTAATTCTTGTCAGGAAAAAGATAGACAAAAGGGCTCTATGGGGATGATGCCTTGTCCGGTTTTGGATTCTGCAGGTGGTATCTGGAAATTTGACGCAGAGAAGTCAAACCAAACCTATGGCGATGGTAAAAGATATGCCACCGGTCTGCGCAATGTAGTTGGTCTGGATTGGAACAAACAGAACAACCAATTATTTGTGATGCAACACGGTAGGGATCAATTACACGATTTATTTCCCGATTTATATGACCAAAAAACCAATGCAGAAAAACCTGCAGAAACCATGTATGCTATTAATGAAGGCAGCAATGCGGGATGGCCCTATGTGTATTATGATCCAGAATTGAAACAAAAAATAGTGGCTCCGGAATATGGTGGTGATGGTAAGAAAGTTTCTACTGATCCCGCTTTTCAAGACCCTGCTATTGCTTTCCCGGCGCATATGGCACCCAATGCCCTTTTGTTTTACACTGGAAATCAATTTCCTGCCAAGTATCAAAATGGTGCTTTTGTAGCATTCCATGGTTCTTGGAATAGGGCTCCATTGCCACAGGAAGGTTATTTTGTGGCATTTGTGCCTTTTGAAAATGGAAAACCAACCGGTCAATGGGAAATCTTTGCCAATGGTTTTGCTGGTGTTGAAGTGGTTACTGGAACCAGAGGTGCGCAGCACCGTCCCTGCGGATTGGCCCAAGGACCTGATGGCTCTTTGTATGTAACAGATGATAGCAAGGGAACTATTTACAGAATCATGTATAACGGTAAATAGTGATGAAAAGGACAAGGATTTTTTTGATGATGGTAATGGTATGTCTGGTAGCCAAACTATCGGCGCAAAGCCCCATTAGCAAATCAGTGATGGATAATGGCAAAACCATTTATCTGAGCAGGTGTTTGGCCTGTCACCAAGTTGATGGCGGTGGGGTGCCACGTTTAAATGCACCCTTAGACGGCGCATCAGCAGTAATTGCAGCCGATAAAGCAAAACTGATTCGAATTGTATTAAAGGGCTATTCAGATAGGGTAGAAATTGACGGAGAATATTATTCAAACAATATGGCAGGACACGCAGATTTGAAAGACCAACAAATTGCGGATGTGCTCACGTATATTAGAAACAGTTGGAGCAATAAAGCATCGGCTGTCACCGCTGCTGAAGTAAAAGCTATCAGAGCAAAATTGAAATAACATGCGCAGGATTTTATTTATTGACAGGGACGGAACTATTATCAATGAAGCCCCACCCACGTACCAGATTGACGATTTTTCAAAACTGAGTTTTTATCCATCGGTATTTCAATACCTAGGTTTAATTGCCAAAGAGTTGGATTATGAATTAGTGATGGTCAGTAACCAAGACGGTTTGGGTACAGCTTCTTTTCCAGAAAAAACCTTTTGGCCTGTGCAGGATTTTATCATTGAAACTTTGGCTAATGAAGGCATTCATTTTGCTGCAGCGCATTTTGACCGGAGTTTTCCGGAAGAAAACCTACCCTCACGCAAACCTGCAACGGGAATGTTAACGGCATACTTAGATGCAAGTAAATATGACCTAGCAAATAGTTATGTGATTGGAGACAGGATTACAGATGTACAATTGGCCAAGAACCTTGGGGCTAAAGCTATTTGGCTCAACGCCGATCCCAACTTAGGTGGGGCAGAAGTGGCTGATAGTATGGAAGCACTAAAAGCTACGGTAGCACTTGAAACCCTGCAATGGGAAGAGATTTATCGCTTTTTAAAATTGGGAATGAGGCAAGTAACGCACGAGCGTAATACCAATGAAACCAAGATTCATGTGGAACTGAATCTAGATGGTTCTGGCAAGGCCGATATTCAAACCGGACTAGGCTTTTTTGACCATATGCTTGATCAGATTGCGCGTCATGGTAAGTTGGATTTAAAAGTACATACCAAGGGTGATTTACATATAGACGAACACCATACTATTGAAGACACGGGGATTGCTTTGGGAGAAGCTTTTGCTTTGGCATTGGCTGATAAAAGAGGAATGGAGCGCTATGGTTTTGCCCTACCCATGGATGAAGCTTCAGCCCAAGTATTGATTGATTTTGGTGGTAGGAATTGGTTGGTTTGGGACGCTAGTTTTAGCCGTGAAAAAATTGGAGAAATGCCCACAGAAATGTTCTTCCATTTTTTCAAGAGCTTTAGCGATGGAGCCAAATGCAACCTCAATATTAGTTGCAAAGGAGACAATGAACACCATAAAATAGAAGTCATTTTCAAGGCATTTGCCAAAGCTATTCGCATGGCGGTGAAAAGAGATCCTTTCTCCAATCACCTGCCTTCTACCAAAGGAGTTTTATAAGATTATTTAATTCGGGTCCAGGTATCTGTTCTACCCACTAATGAAATGCCAATATAGCCTCTAACCATGAGCGTATTGGCATCTTTCATTTTCATAAAACACTTGTATTCCTTCCCATTTTCAGGATCATAGATCTTTCCGCCGTTCCATTCGTTTTTGTCAAATTGAAAATCTTTCAAAATCTGTAAACCCAAAATGGGTTTGGATTTTAAATTGTTATCAGGATTGTTTTTATCTGTTTTGGGTTTTCCAGCTTCGTTATTGGGTTCTTTGAGCCAGACTAGTTTACCAAAATAGGCATTACCCTGTTTGAAGATTTGAATTTGTCCCTTTCCCGTTGAATTTAACCAGATTCCCAAAACATCATCTGGTCCAGCACTAGCTTTAGATCCGGTGCTAAAACTAAAGGCAATGGCAATCAGTAAAATAGTCTTCAAAAGCTTCATGGAGTTATTTTTTTTTCAAATTTGGGGTAATCAGCCGCTTCCAGCAAATCTTGTTGAAACATATCTGGGGTTTTCCCATTTTTTATTCAAAATTCCAATTTTGGGAATAATAATCATATTGAATATGTTAAAAGATCTATGATAATCAATGGATTGTATTCATGGCATGCCTATTGGATTGGTATAGGTACAAAATTACCCACATGAATAATTTAGACTTTTTCAAAGCCTGCTGGAACAATGAGAAATTAGCCACTGTTGCCATGATTGATGCGTTGCCATCAGACAGATTGGTATACCAACCACATCCTGTAAACAGAACCGCAAGAGAAATTGTGTCTCATTTGTTGTCTCATATGGTAGATTTTAAAACCATTCTCCAGTTCAATACCTGTGATGAAACACTGGCTTTTGATTTTATGGATAGTGCTATGGCAGCTTATCAAATGGACATTTTCTGGAAAGAAGTAACACAACTATTAAACAAGACTAGTATAGAAGCTTGGGAAAATGAAACGGTTGAATTGTTGATAGAAGGCAAAACCTTTGTTACCCTACCAAGAAGCAGCATGATGTGGTTTTTCTTTTTTGACGTGATTCACCATCGTGGTCAATTGTCTGCCTATGTTCGTGCTATGGGTGGAAAAAATCCGGTTGTTTACGGAAATACAGCTGATAGTAAATAAGTAGTTTTTTCATAGTGTATACCGCTTTGGGCCATTGGTTCAAGGCGGTTTTGTTTTTTTTAGAGAAAGTTTTGGTTCAAATGCAATTCTCTACCATCTTTGCATAGCAATGAAACAAATAACAAACAAATATTGGTGGTGGCATACAAACTCTTTACGGGGATTGTAATGGCATGCCAATACTATTTGAAATAAATTCAGAGCCCCGACAATTTGCCGGGGCTTTTTTTTATCCCAATCAAAACAGACCTTTCAAAAGAAAATAGATCAGATGTCAGTTAAGAAAATCAAATTGGAAACAATCAGCAAAAGAATGCTAGCGGATGTGTTTACGCCGGTAGGAATCTATTTGCGTTTGCGTGACCGTTTTAGGGATACTGTACTCTTGGAAAGTACCGATCACCATGTGGCAGAGAATAGTTATTCTTTTATTGGCGTTAATGCCATTGCGGGCATGGAATTATCTTCTACTAGCAGCATGGAATTTAAGTTGCCCGGTCAGAAGCCAGAAAAAGCCGTACTAAAACAAGCTTCAGATGCCCCCAATGTTTTATGGGATTTTATGCAGCATTTTGAGATTGTTCTAGCTGAAGAAAAAGAAGCTGTATTTGCGCAAGGTTTGTATGGCTATGCCAGTTTTGACGCGGTACAATTTTTTGACAGTATTCAGTTTAATGCTGCTAAAAAAACGGCATCGGATATTCCTTTGATGCGCTATCGTTTATACCAGTATGTGATTGTGTTTAATCATTTTAAAGACGAGCTCTTTTTGTGTGAGAACAAAGTGGCAGGATTGGACTCTGATTTGCAAATGGTAGAGTCCTTGATTAAAAGCAAAGACGTACCGGTGTATCCCTTCCGCATTAGTGGTCCCGAGTCTTCTAATATGAAGGATGATGACTATCGTCAAATGGTGGAGAAGGGCATTCAATCCTGTTATAGAGGAGATGTGTTTCAGATTGTACTAAGCCGCCGATTTAACCAGGGTTTTACGGGGGATGAATTCAATGTATATCGCGCTTTGCGCAGTGTTAACCCTTCTCCTTATCTCTTCTTTTTTGACTATGGTGATTATAAATTAATAGGTTCTTCTCCTGAAGCACAATTGATTATTCAAAATGGCAAAGCAGTTGTTCACCCCATTGCCGGTACTTTTAAAAGGAGTGGTGATGACGCAACAGATAAAGCCATGGCTGAAAAATTATTACAAGACGCAAAGGAAAATGCAGAACACGTAATGCTGGTTGATCTTGCTAGAAATGATTTGAGCCGTTGTTGTTCAGACGTGGTGGTTAGTCATTATAGACAGGTACAATATTATAGCCATGTAATTCATTTAGTAAGTGAGGTTACTGGTACTGTAAAGCAAGATCAAAACCCTTTTGAATTATTGGCAAAAACCTTTCCTGCTGGCACTTTGAGCGGAGCTCCCAAATTCAAAGCCTTGGAACTGATAGATAGTTTTGAACCAACCGCAAGGGGATATTATGGTGGCGGTATTGGATTTATTGGGTTTAATGGAACCTGTAATCACGCCATCATGATCAGAACTTTTTTAAGCCGCAATAATACATTGGTATACCAGGCAGGTGCGGGAGTAGTTGCTGCCAGTATTCCGGAAAATGAATTACAGGAAGTAAACAACAAATTGAACGCGCTAAAAAAAGCCATCGTAATAGCAGAGGGTATTTAGCATTTGAAGCAAAGCATTATGAAGATTTTAGTATTTGATAATTACGATTCATTCACCTACAATTTGGTTCATTTGGTTGAGCAGATTACGGGCAATAGGGTAGACGTGTACCGTAATGATGAACTGCCTCTGGAAAAAGTAAAGGACTATGACAAAATTTTATTGTCTCCTGGTCCAGGCGTTCCTTCAGAAGCGGGATTGTTATTACCCTTGATCAAAGAATACGCTGCTACTAAATCTATTCTTGGGGTTTGTTTGGGACATCAGGCCATTGGTGAAGCTTTTGGTGGAACACTCACCAATTTGAGTACGGTATACCATGGCATTGCAACCCCCGTTCAACAATTAGCCAATGAGGGTAAGCATTCTCGTTTGTTTGAGGGGTTAGCAGAGGAATTTGTGGTGGGTAGGTACCATAGTTGGGTGGTAGACCAACAAGACTTTCCTACTGATTTGCAGATTACTGCTAAAGAAGCACATGGATATATTATGGCACTAGAACACAAGGCCTATGATGTTCAAGGGGTGCAGTTTCATCCAGAGAGTATTCTTACCCCAGATGGTGCTATTATTTTGAAAAACTGGTTAAAAAAATAGTATGAAGAAACTATTACAATATTTATTTGAACACAAAACCTTAAGTAGAGAAAAGGCTAAAGAAGTTTTGGTTCAAATTTCCAACGGTCAATTTAATGAAACAGAAATTGCTGCTTTTATTACCGTGTTTTTGATGAGAAGCATTACCATTGAAGAACTTCAAGGGTTTTGTGATGCACTCATGGAACTGAGAATTCAGTTTGATACCAAGGGGCATGAAGTCATGGACATTGTGGGTACGGGAGGTGACGGTAAAAACAGTTTCAATATTTCTACACTGGCTTGTTTTATTGTAGCTGGCGCTGGTCAAAAAGTTGCCAAACATGGTAACTATGGCGCTAGTTCCATTAGTGGTTCTTCCAATGTCATGGAGCAATTGGGCTACAAGCATAAGAATAGTCATGAAGCTTTATTAAAAGAATTAGAGCAAGCCAATATTTGTTTCTTACACGCCCCATTGTTTCATCCTGCGCTAAAAGTGGTAGCTCCTATTAGAAAGAACTTAGGCTTGCGCAATTTTTTCAATATGCTGGGTCCCATGGTTAATCCAGCTTCACCAGCTTTTCAATTGGTGGGAGTGTATAATTTAGAAATGGCCAGAATTTATAATTATCTCTTGCAACAAACCGGTAGGGCTTTTACTATTATTCATAGTTTGGATGGGTATGATGAGATCTCTTTAACCAGTGATACAAAAGTGATCACTAATTTGGGAGAACACGTATATACGCCAGAAGAACTAGGCAAACGCATGGTAGAGCAATCAGATATTTATGGAGGAAATACGGTTGAAGAATCTGCCGCTATTTTCCGCAAAATTATTCAAGGAAATGGAACTTGGGCTCAGAATGCCGTTGTGCTGGCCAATGCCGCTATGGCATTAAATTGTACGGGTAAATATGCCAACTATGAAACAGCTTATCACGCAGCCGTGGAGAGTCTGGAATCAGGTAAAGCATTGGCCTCATTAGAAAAATTGATAGCACTACAGTCATGAATATTTTAGAAAAAATAGTTGCCCGTAAAAAGGAGGAATTGATTCAAAGAAAGGCCTTGGTTTCTGTGGAGCAATTGCAAGCAATGCCACATTTTACAAGGGCTACGTATTCCACCAAAGCATTTTTGGCAGACCCTGCTAGAACAGGCATCATTGCTGAATTTAAAAGACAATCTCCCTCCAAAGGGGTGATTAATGGTATAGCCGATGTGGTAACCGTTACGGGTGCTTATGCCCAAGCGGCAAGCGCGGTATCTGTATTAACTGATACTGATTTTTTTGGCGGTAAATCTGAAGACCTAATGGCTGCAAGGGTGCATGAGATTCCCTTATTAAGAAAGGATTTTATGGTGGATCCCTACCAGGTATATGAAGCCAAAGCCATGGGGGCAGACCTAATTTTATTAATTGCGGCTTGTTTAGAAGTGGATCAAGTAAAACAGCTAGCTGGTTTGGCGCACGAACTTGGTTTGGAAGTATTATTAGAAATTCATGATGAAACAGAGCTGGGTCATATTTGTGATGAAGTAGATTTGGTGGGGGTGAATAACCGCAATTTGAAAACCTTTGAAGTGAGTATTCAGACTTCTTTAGACCTAATTGGAAGGATTCCGGCAGATAAACCCGCCATTGCAGAAAGTGGTATCAGCAATGTGGATACTATTGTAACTTTGAGGGCAGCCGGTTTCAAGGGCTTTCTGATTGGAGAGAATTTCATGAAAGAGGCCAACCCTTCGATTGCTTTTGCTGATTTTGTCAATCAACTAAAAGCAAGCTAACATGCGCATTAAAGTATGTGGAATGACCAAGGCGGAGCAAGTGCTCCAATTAGACGAATTAGGGGTTGAATTTGCAGGATTCATTTTCTATCCCAAATCGCCCCGCTATGTCTTATCCCATATGAGTAAGGAACAGTTGAAAAAACTCAAGGGAAAGCATATTAATAAAGTGGGTGTTTTTGTGAACACCCCTGTAGAAGAAGTGTTACAGTTGGTAGACGCTTGTGGTTTGTATTTGGTGCAATTGCACGGGGATGAAAATCCTAGGTATTGTGAGCAGATTGCCAACTATGTAACCGTAGTCAAGGCATTTAGGTTAAGAGAGGGAGAAGAGATTTTATGGCGTGCAAAAGACTATCAAGACGCTGCAGATATGTTTCTCTTTGATACAGAAGGCGCAGGTTATGGTGGAACTGGTAAGAAATTTAATTGGGATATTTTAAAAGGGGGGAACGTGCGAAAACCCTTTTTCTTAAGTGGGGGCATTCAACCGGAAGACGTTGAATTGTTGAAAGCATTTGAACAGGAGAGCGTTGCCAAAGATTTATTTGCAGTTGACATCAATAGCAAATTTGAACTAGCACCAGGTTTAAAAGACATGAACAAGATACAAGCATTTGTAAAGGCATTAAAAGGAGGATAGGATGGTTACCAAAAATGAAACTTTTCAAGCACCCAATGAGCGGGGCTATTATGGAAAATTTGGGGGAGCTTATATTCCCGAAATGTTGCACAGAAATGTAGCAGAACTCAAGGCACAGTACTTAAATATTATGCATGAAGCTTCTTTTCAAAAAGAGTTTCAGCACTTGTTGCGCGATTATGTGGGAAGACCCACACCGCTGTTTTTGGCAGAAAGATTAAGTGCGGAATTTAATACGGCTATTTATTTGAAAAGAGAAGACCTCTGCCATACGGGTGCACATAAAATCAACAACACCATTGGCCAAATTTTATTGGCCAGAAGATTGGGCAAAACCAGGATTATTGCGGAAACTGGAGCTGGTCAACACGGTGTAGCAACGGCTACAGTATGTGCTTTAAAAGGCATGGAATGTATTGTGTACATGGGTGAGAAAGACATTGAACGCCAAGCACCCAATGTAGCCCGGATGCGCATGCTAGGCGCTAAAGTAGTTCCGGCTATTAGTGGAAGCAGAACCCTAAAAGACGCAACCAATGAAGCCATTCGTGACTGGATCAATAATCCCATAGATACCCATTATATTATTGGAAGTGTGGTTGGGCCACATCCTTATCCAGATATGGTGGCACGTTTTCAAAGTGTGATCAGTGAAGAAATCCGCTGGCAGTTAAAAGAGAAAACTGGTCAGGAGTTGCCCACGCATGTGGTGGCTTGTGTAGGTGGAGGATCTAATGCAGCT
>JBEAPC010000108.1:0-56107 GCA_041164585.1 Bacteroidota bacterium | reverse complement strand
TAGTTTGCTGGGTAATTTCATCAGAAATAGAATAACCCTCAATAGTAGCCGCCATTTTTCCATGGTCCTTGGCAAACAATTCCAAGATGCGTACAAAATTACTTGGGCTGCCTACATCCATGGCATTGCTGATAGTTGGGATGGCTGTCTTTGGTTGGTAAAGACATGTATGCAAGTATTCGGGTACGGCGTCATTGGCATTGCATGCCGCAATAAATTGTTTTAAAGGCAATCCACTGTCATGGGCCATAAGGCCCGCACATAGATTTCCAAAATTGCCGCTTGGAACGGAAATCACTGGAGCTGTTTTAAAGCCCATTTGATGCCATTGCTGCCAGGCAAAGAAATAATAGAGTTGTTGTGGCAACCACCTAGCTACATTGATGCTATTGGCAGATGTGAGCGATAAATGGCCATTTAGGTCTGCGTCCATGAATGCGTCTTTGACCATGGCCTGACAATCATCAAAACTACCCATTACTTCTAAGGCCTTGATATTTTGTCCGCAGGTAGTTAATTGTAGTTCTTGCACAGGACTCACTTTGCCACTAGGATAAAGAATAATCACTTCTACCCCATCCACACCCAAGAATCCATTGGCTACTGCTCCACCTGTATCTCCTGATGTAGCTACCAGAACCGTGGTTTTATTATAAGCCGCTTTGGAAAAATGACCCAAACAACGGCTCATAAACCTAGCACCCACGTCTTTAAATGCCAGTGTAGGACCATGAAATAATTCTAAGGAATAAATCTGCTCATTAATCTTATTCAAGGGAAATTCAAAGTCAACCGTCTCTGCTACTATTTGCTCCAAACTAACGGAATCAATGCTTTTTCCCACATAGGGTTGCATCACTTGGAAAGCTAGTTCTGTTTTGTGTAAACCAGGTAATGCTGCTAAAAAAGCAGGGCTCAGTTGAGGTATTTCTGTTGGAAAATACAAACCCTTATCAGGTGCTTGACCTCTTATGGTAGCTTCTCTAAAATCAACTATGGGAGCTTGTCCGTTGAGACTTCGGTATTTCATGACGGTGTTTGTTCGGTAATCAATGAATCCACAAATCTTACGCCACTGTGGTTAATGGTAGTTACATAGGTATGGTGGTCTAATTCAAGTCCATCATAAATTTGATGCATCACTGCCTCTACTTTTTTTGCTGTTACATGCGTTTCACTCAACATAAAGATGGACGGGCCAGAACCAGAGATTCCGCCACCCAAGGCACCAGCTTCTTTGCTTTGTTGCTTTACTTGGTCAAAGCCAGGAATCAGGATACTGCGCACGGGTTCTATTAACACGTCTTCTAAAGATCTTCCAATGAGTGCATAATCAGCTTGCAACAAACCTGCAACCAATCCAGCAATATTGCCCCATTGTCTAATAGCATCTTTGAGCAATACTTTTTGTTGTAGAATACTCCGCGCATCAGAGGTTTTTACTTCTATTTGTGGATGCACAATGGTCACGAATAATGGTGGCGCCGTTAGTGCCACAATATCTAGAGGGAAAATAGAACGGATCAGGGTGACACCTCCATAAATACAAGGCGCAATATTATCGGCGTGCTTCACACCCGATGCCAGTTTTTCACCATTCATCGCAAAACGCACTAGGTCTTCTTTGCTAAAGTAATTGTGTAAAAGCCTGTTGGCAGCTGCTACTGCTCCAGCTGAACTAGCCGCACTTGAACCTACACCTGAACCCGGTTTGATCTGTTTTTGAATGGTTAGTTCAAATCCAATATTGCTGGGCAATTCTTCCATCATGGCCAGCAAAGCGGCACCTGCTACGTTTTTTTCAGGATCTGTTGGTAGATTGTATGCGTCATCATTGATGATACTAATACCTGGTGTTGCTTTAAAGCGAATCTGCATTTTGTCAAAAGGCTCATTCACCGCAAAACCCAATACATCAAAACCACAAACCATATTGGCTACGGTGGCTGGCGCTTCCACTTTTACAAGAGCGGAAAAATCCATTTGATAGGGACTATTGATGGCTAATTTTTTCTCCATACTATTTATTTAAACCCTTGCTACTCTAATAATGTCTGCAAATACGCCTGAAGCTGTTACGTCAGCACCTGCTCCTGCTCCTTTCACCACCAATGGTTGTTCTGGATATCGCTCAGTGTAAAACAAGACCAGATTGTCCTTACCATACAAATGGTAAAAATCAGATTCTGCAGGAATATGTTTCAAGCCAACAGCAGCTTTGCCATTTTCATAAGCAGCTACAAATTTCAATTTGCAATTTTTGGCAGCTGCCGCTTCATAGATGGCTTTAAAATGGGGTTCTTGTTTTTCCATCTCAGCATAAAAATCTTCTACGCTTCCTTCAAAACAACTGGCTGGCAAAAAGTATTCGTTACTAATGTCTTCCATTTCCAATTGTCTCCCTGATTCGCGGGCCAGAATCATGATTTTACGCATCACATCGGTTCCACCCAAATCCAGTCTTGGATCAGGTTCAGTATATCCTTCTGCTTGTGCTTGTCTAACCACCTGAGCAAAGGGTTTGGTACCATTATAATTGTTGAATACAAAGTTTAAGGTACCAGATAATACAGCCTGTATTTTGCTAATAGCATCACCACTTCTGAGTAAATCAGTTAAAGTGCCAATCACGGGTAAACCCGCTCCCACATTGGTTTCAAACAGAAACTTGGCATTGTATTCTCTGGCCTGCTGTTTGAGTAATTGATAGGAACTATAGGAAGAAGAACAGGCAATTTTATTGCATGCCACTACTGAAATACTTCTGGTCAGTAATTTACCATAAACAGCTGCCACATCTGCATTAGCTGTTACGTCTACAAACACACTATTGCGCAAATTCAGTGTTCTAATTTGTTCAACAAATTGGTGAATGGTTCCAAGCGGTGCTGCTTCTAAACCAGATTTCCAATTGTCTAGGTCAATACCTTCTTCTTGTACCAATATGCGTTTGCTATTGGCTAGTCCAACTACCCTAATCTGTAAGCGCAAATGTTCTAACAAGTATTGGTATTGCTTTTGCAACTGAGCCAAGAGCTTTCCACCTACATTTCCTGTTCCAGCAACAAAAACGTTTAACTGCTTATAAGTGGTTTCAAAGAATTCCTCGTGCAAAACGTTGATGGCTTTTTGTACATCAACAGAAGAAAGTACAGCCGAGATATTTTTCTCTGATGACCCTTGTGCAATGGCTCTTACATTAATCCCGTTTCTACCCAAGACTCCAAACATTTTACCACTGATACCTGGATGACTTTTCATTTGTTCACCCACCAAGGCTACAATGGACAATCCTTTTTCAACTTTCAATGGTTCAACCCTACCTGTTTGAATCTCATGACTAAACATCAGGTCAATAGCCGCTTTTGCTTTCTCTGTATCGGCATCATTAATACCCACACAAATACTATGCTCAGAAGAACTTTGGGTAATCAGGATCACATTCACGCTTTGATTAGCCAAGGCTTCAAAAAGACGCTTAGAAAATCCAGGAATACCCACCATGCCACTACCTTCCAAACTAAGTAGACTAATCTTGTTTACAGAAGAAATACCACGAATAATATTGTCATTGATGTTGGTGCCATTCTCAATTAAAGTACCGTGTTCTTCAGCTGCAAAAGTATTCTTAACCCATACTGGAATATGGGCAGTCATGACAGGTTGAATGGTTGGCGGGTAAATAATCTTAGCACCAAAATGAGAAAGCTCCATGGCTTCCTGATAGGAGATATGTTGTATGGGTCTGGCATTGGCTACCAATCTTGGGTCTGCGGTCATCATGCCACTTACATCGGTCCAAATTTCTAGAACAGATGCTTGTACAGCAGCCGCATAAATGGCAGCAGTATAGTCAGAACCTCCTCTTCCTAATGTGGTAGTATGATGGTGTTGATCACTGGCAATAAAGCCCGGTGCCACATATAGGTTACAAGGATTATTAGCTATATAGTCTTTGATCAACTGATTGGTCTTGCCAAAATCTACCAAGGCATTGCCATGATGTGAATTGGTTTTGATCAGATTCCTTGAATCTACCCATTGCTGTTCTACTGGTATAGATTGAAACTTTGCCGCCATGATCAAAGAAGAAAGGATTTCTCCATAGCTCACCATTCTATCTCTGGTACGTTCAGACAATTCTCCCAACAAAAACACGCCATCGCTAATGGCTTCTAATTCATTGAACTTTTGTTTTACCTGACTCAAACAAGCGCTTTGTTGTTGAATGGGTAATAATTCTCTTACTGCATCCAAATGCTTTTGCTCCAAGCCTTTTAGCACTTGCTGATAAGACTCGTTTCCAGCTTCTGCCAAGCTACCCGTTTGTAACAATGCATCTGTTACACCACCCATGGCAGAGAGCACCAAGACTAGGGGTTCTTTTTTCACCGCTTCCAGAACAATGGAAACTACCTGGTTCATTTTTTTGGCATTGGCTACAGAGCTACCGCCAAATTTTAATACTTGCATACATTCTATTTCTGATTCCCTTAGGAACAAATGAGTTGATCTTGTTGATGAACAGCTTTACAGCCCTTTGATAATATGGAAATGACAACCCCTTACAGGGTCGTAGTAGTAGTTGTAGGAACAACAACAAACAGCGTAGAAGCCGTTGAAGTAGTAGAGATAATATGTTGTTGCAGTATTTGCATGTTCCTTATGAGCTTGAAGATAGTACAATCTTCCGGCATTTCAAGTTGATCCATCAAAAAAATAGCCTGCTGAATAGCTATTGGTTCAGCAGGCTAGATATATTATAATACAGTGCTAATAGTCTTCATATCGGTCATGGCCCTGCGTAATTCAGCTCCTACCATTTCTACTTGATGGTATCGAATTACTTCATTCACGGCAATCAAGATCTTATTGTCAACACCAGCATCAATGCCATTGTTGAAATTTTTTCCAATGACATCTGTGTCTACTTTTTTCATGAAATCCGCCAACAGTGGTTTGCAAGCATGATCAAACAAGTAGCAACCATATTCAGCCGTATCAGAAATCACGCGGTTCATTTCAAACAATTTCTTGCGTGCAATGGTATTGGCAATCAATGGTGTTTCATGCAATGACTCATAGTAGGCAGACTCTGCTTTAATGCCAGATTCAACCATGGTTTCAAAAGCAAGTTCTACACCAGCGCGAACAAAGGCCACTAATAACAAACCGTTGTCAAAAAATTCTTGCTCCGCAATTTTCACATCGCCAGCAGGAGTTTTTTCAAAAGCTGTTTCACCGGTAGCTGCTCTCCAAGTAAGTAAGTTCTTGTCATTATTGGCCCAGTCTTCCATCATGGTTTGGGAGAATACTCCGCTCATGATATCGTCTTGGTGTTTTTGGAACAAAGTGCGCATGATGTCTTTAAGTTCTTCAGACAATTCATATGCCTTAATCTTTGCAGGATTAGACAACCTATCCATCATGGCAGTAATACCACCTTGTTTTAAGGCTTCGGTTACTACTTCCCATCCGTATTGAATTAATTTAGAAGCATATCCTTTGTCAATGCCTTTTTCAATCATCTTGTCAAAGCAAAGAATGGAACCGGTTTGCAACAATCCACAAAGAATGGTTTGCTCACCCATTAAATCTGATTTTACTTCTGCAACAAAAGAAGATTTTAAAACACCCGCTCTGTGACCACCAGTACCAGCACAATAGGCTTTGGCCTGTTCCCATCCCTTTCCTTCTGGATCATTCTCTGGGTGCACTGCAATTAAAGTAGGAACACCAAATCCACGCTGATACTCAGCACGTACTTCAGAACCTGGGCATTTTGGTGCCACCATGATCACGGTAATGTCTTTTCTAATTTGCATGCCTTCTTCCACAATATTAAAACCATGAGAATAAGACAGGGTTGCTCCGTGTTTCATCAAGGGCATTACAGCACCTATTACAGAAGTATGTTGTTTGTCGGGTGTTAAGTTAATCACCAAATCAGCGGTTGGAATCAGTTCTTCATAAGTGCCTACTGTAAAATTATTTTCAGTAGCTGATTTCCAAGACTGACGTTTTGCTTCAATAGCTTCTTTGCGCAAAGTGTAAGACACATCCAAACCAGAGTCACGAAGATTTAAACCTTGGTTCAAACCCTGAGCACCGCATCCTACAATGACAATTTTTTTACCTTTTAATTTTTCTACACCATCAGAGAATTCAGTTTTATCCATGAATTCACAAACCCCTAACTGATTCAGTTTCTCTCTAAGTGATAGCGTGTTAAAATAATTTCCCATTTTCTTTTTTTTGCTTGTTTCTAAGAACGATTTGTTTGTTTATTATATAAGATAAATTCATGACTATTTAAAGTAGTCTATTTACATGGTGAATACTTCACTTTGTTTGTCAAGGAACTCATTTTCAATTTGCTCTTCTCCGGGTTGCGCTTCTTCAAATTCACGGAGCTTTTCATGGAAACCATGACTGGCTTTGATAATGGCCACACGCGCACTACGCACAAACTCTATTAAGCCATAAGGAGCCAATACTTCTACCAATTTGTCTGTTTCTTCTCTGTGACCGCTGGTTTCAAAAATGGTATAGTCTTTTCTAATCACTACCGCTCTTGCACCGTGCTCTCGTAATAATCTTTCCACTTTTACTTTTTCAGCAATCTCGTCTGTTGACACTTTATATAAAGCCAATTCCTGCCAAATAATCTCGTCATTTGTATTGTAGTAAGCTTTCAATACTTCTACCTGCTTTTCAATCTGTCTTGCCAATTTGCGAACCACTTCTTCAAATTCATTGATGACAATGGTAAATCGGTGAATGCCCTCTGCTTCTGATGGTGAAGTATTCAGACTTTCTATATTGATTTTTCTTCTGCTGAACATGGTGGCAATTCTTACCAACAGTCCAATATGGTTTTCGGTATACACCGTGATAGTAAATTCCTCTTTTTGCATAACCAACCCCGCAGGGTATTTATTAAATGATATTATTTTAATCTGATTTCGCTAACGCTACAACCTTGTGGCACCATGGGGAACACATTGTTTTCCTTACCTACCATCACTTCCAATAAGTAGGATCCATTGTGGTTCAACATAGTTGTAAGCGCATCACGCAAATATTCCCGCTGACTAATTTTTTGCCCTTCTATTTTGTAAGCTTTTGCTACTGCAACATAATCAGGACTGGCAATGTCTACAAATGAATAACGCTTATCGTGAAACAACTGCTGCCATTGGCGTACCATTCCAAGGAATTCGTTATTCAAGATCAGGATCTTAATATTTACTTCACTCTGCATAACCGTTCCTAATTCCTGAATGGTCATCTGAACGCCACCATCACCAATAATTGCTACAACTGTTCTTTCAGGTGCTCCAAATTTGGCACCAATCGCCGCAGGCAGCGCAAAGCCCATAGTTCCTAATCCGCCAGATGTTACATTGCTTTTACTCTGATTGAATTTAGCATACCTACACGCTACCATTTGGTGTTGACCAACATCGGTTACTATCACTGCATTACCGCCTGTTAATTCATTCAAATTACGTATCACTTCGCCCATTGTTAGAACATCGGTTGAAGGATTTAACTCTTCCTGAATCACTTCTTTCTCTTCTTCTAATTGGTATTCTCTGAATCTATTCACCCACTGAGGGTAAACTTTTGATTCAACTAATTTGGTAAGCATGGGTAATGTTTCTTTGCAATCACCCCATACACCAACTGTTGCTTTCACATTCTTATCAATCTCTGATGGATCAATGTCTAAGTGAATGATTTTTGCTTGTTTGGCATATTTATCTAGTCGGCCAGTTACTCTATCATCAAACCTCATCCCAACAGCAATCAATACATCACAATCATTGGTCAATACATTTGGACCATAATTACCATGCATGCCTAACATGCCCACATTCAAGGGATGATCTGTAGGCAGTGCACTCAATCCTAAAATAGTCCATGCAGCAGGTATGCCAGTTTTCTCTACAAAGGCTTTGAATTCTTTTTCCGCTTTACCTAAGATCACACCTTGACCAAAAATGATAAATGGTTTTTCTGCCTTATTAATCAATTCAGCTGCAGCAGTCACATATTCTTTACGGATGATTGGTTTTGGACGATAGCTCCTGATATGTGTACAGGGCTGATATCCTTCATAATCGAATTGTTGCAGTTGTGCATTTTTTGTGATATCAATCAATACCGGTCCTGGTCTACCGCTTTTGGCAATATAAAATGCTTTTGCCAACACGGCTGGTATTTCAGTGGCGTCCGTAACTTGATAATTCCATTTAGTTACAGGGGTAGTAATATTAATCACGTCAATTTCTTGAAACGCATCGGTACCCAATAAATGGGCATATACTTGTCCGGTGATACACACTAATGGTGTGCTATCAATCATGGCATCTGCCAATCCTGTTACAAGGTTGGTTGCACCCGGACCACTTGTTGCAAACACTACACCACATTTTCCGGATGTACGTGCATAACCCTGACCGGCATGAATACCGCCTTGTTCGTGGCGGACCAAGATATGTTTCAGTTTGTCATGATAATCATAGAGCGCATCATAAATAGGCATGATGGCACCACCTGGATAACCAAAAATGGTATCCACCCCTTCTTCTACAAAGGCTTCCAGAACGGCTTGAGACCCACTAATGGTCTGTGTTTTTTTAGTGATTGTTGGTTCTTGTTCTACTGCTAAAGTTTCCATCAGTTGTTATTGAGTTTGATTGGAATTATTTAAGCTTCATCGGTTACACAACCTTCAGAAGCGTCTTTTACACACTGTGCGTATTTGAATAAAACACCCTTGGTTGCTTTCAAGGCTGGTTGTTTCCAATTGGCCCTACGCTGGGCAATTTCTGCATCACTGACGTTTAAGTGAATGGTATTGTTTACGGCGTCTAGTTCAATCACATCATCGTCTTGCACCAAACCAATTAAACCACCTACATAGGCTTCGGGCGTAATATGGCCAACTACAAATCCGTGCGTACCACCACTAAATCTACCATCCGTAATCAAGGCCACTGATTTGCCCAAACCCGCGCCAATAATGGCCGATGTGGGTTTCAACATCTCTGGCATACCAGGTGCGCCTTTGGGACCCACATGGGTAATTACCACCACGTCTCCGTGTTTGATCTTACCACTATTAATCCCATGAATCAATTCTTGCTCACCATTAAATACGCGAGCGGGTCCAACAAAACGTTCACCTTCTTTACCGCTGATTTTTGCAACAGATCCTTTCTCGGCCAAATTGCCGTATAAGATTTGTAAGTGACCAGTAGCTTTAATAGGTGTTTCTAGGGGGAGAATAATTTTTTGTTTGTCAAAATCTAAATCAGGCATATTGGCTAGGTTCTCTGCAATGGTTTTTCCGGTTACAGTTAAACAATCGCCATGCAAGAATCCTTTTTGTAATAAGTATTTCATCACTGCAGGAACGCCACCATATTGGTGCAAGTCTTGCATCAAATATTTTCCACTGGGTTTAAAATCTGCCAACACAGGCGTCTTATTACTAATGGCTTGAATATCGTCTTGTGTTAAACTCACGTCTACACTCTTGGCCATGGCAATCATATGCAATACAGCATTGGTGCTTCCGCCCAAGATCATGATTACAGTAATGGCATTTTCAAATGCTTTCTTGGTCATGATATCTTTTGGCTTAATATCTTTTTCTAACAAGAGCTTAATGGCTTTTCCAGCGTCTTCGCATTCTTTTTGTTTCTCGTCACTCAATGCAGGATTGGAAGAAGAGAAGGGTAAACTCATACCCAAAGCTTCAATAGCCGATGCCATGGTATTAGCAGTATACATACCACCACAAGCACCAGCGCCAGGGCAAGCATGCTGCACAATTCCTTTAAAATCTGCTTCACTTAATTGTCCTGCAATCTTTTGACCAAGGGCTTCAAAAGCAGAAACAATATTTAAGTCTTGTCCATTATAATGGCCGGGGGCGATGGTTCCGCCATACACCATAATAGAGGGTCTATTCAACCTTCCCATGGCAATTAAAGAACCAGGCATGTTTTTATCACAACCAGGAATGGCAATGAGTCCATCATAATATTGTGCACCACAAACCGCTTCAATACTGTCTGCAATAATATCTCTACTCACCAAAGAATAACGCATACCATCGGTTCCATTACTCATACCATCACTCACTCCAATGGTGTTGAAGATTAATCCTACCAAATTGTTTTCCCAAACACCTTTTTTAACTTTAACAGCAAGGTCATTTAAGTGCATGTTACAAGTATTACCATCGTAACCCATGCTTACAACACCTACTTGTGCCTTGTGCAAATCTTCATCTGTTAAACCAATCCCATAAAACATGGCCTGCGCAGCAGGTTGCGTTGGGTCTAGGGTAATGGTCTTGCTATATTTATTTAGTTCCATAATTTATTTTTTGTCAACAATCAATGCGGAATAAGCTGCTTGTACTTTTCTACTCAAAGTCTCATCCCAATTTTTGGTAAATGGTTTTCCGTCTAAGCTTTCCCATCCAATGACTTCAGCAGCAGTACCACAGAAAAAAGCAGCATCTGCTCCATATACTTCTTCCACGGTAAAGAATTTTTCTTCTACTGGAATACCAAGTGCTTCACAGATTTCAAGAACAGTTGCTCTAGTAATGCCTGGTAAAATATTACCTAAAGAGGGTGTGAACAGCTTACCGTCTTTTTCATAAAACATATTGGCACCAGGACCTTCTGCTACATTACCATTCATGTCTGTAAGCAAAGCTTCATCATAACCCATTGACTTTGCTTCTTGTGAAGCCATAATGGAATTCACATAATGACCAGCTGCTTTTGCATGAATCTTAAACCCTTTGGGATTGGGTCTTTCAAAAGAAGATGTCATAATCCGCAACAATTTGTCACCCAAAAAAGCGCCCATTTCCCATGCTTGAATAGTGAGATGTGCACTGGTATTTTTGTTGAAACTCATATTCTCACCAACATAAACTAGCGGGCGTATATACGCGTCTTGTAAGTTATTGTCAGCTAAAACTTTGTAGGTAGCTGCAATCAGTTCATCGGTATCATATTCATATGGGAGAGAAAGCGTTTCAGCTGAAACCCTTAAACGGTCATAGTGTTCCTTTGCTTTGAAAATTTTGGTCTCACCTGATGCTGTTTTATAAGAGCGAATACCTTCAAACACTGCAAAGCCATAGTGCAATGACTGACTATACAGGTTCATCTTGGTATCGGCTGCTTTTACAAAAGCTCCGTCTAGATAGATAATTGTGTCTTCGTTAAAATAATTTGCCATAATCTGCTTGTTCTTTTTTGTGATGATGAAAAACAAAAGCCCCGCCTTTTTGGAGGCGGGGCTTTTTATAGTTGGTTTATTAAACTATCAAATTGCGTAACCTCCGTTCAGTGCTGGAATAATAATGACTACCACCACCAAAATGATGGTACTAATGATAGTGACACTATTGTTCTTGCTTTGTAACATAGGTTGTTCTTACAACGAATATAGTGCATCATCCTAAATAAAAAAAGAACTCTGTTTTTAAAAAGCGCGGGGCAAAAGCCCCACGCGTAAAACTAAAACTATACTTATGAGAAAACCCTAGTTAGTGGCCAACTCTGGCATATAAGCCTTTGCTAGCTGGTGCAAGTCATCCTCTTCCACTTCTTTTTTCTTATCTGCTACTTGCAAGAATTTTTCGTACAAAAAGTCAATGTCGTTTCTGTTAAACTGATAACCAATCTTTTGAAGACGATGTGCCAATGCACTTCTACCACTTCTGGCAGTAAGTACAATTTTGCTCAGACCCGCACCAACTTGTTCTGGGTTGATGATCTCATAAGTGGTGGCATCTTTCAAAAATCCATCTTGGTGAATTCCAGAAGAATGAGAGAAAGCATTTGACCCCACAATGGCTTTATTTGGTTGAACTGGCATACGCATCACATCAGAAACTTCTCTGCTCATTGGATAGAGTTGTTTGTGGTTGATGCCTGTATGAAAGCCCAAATGTTTGTGTTGTTCAATCACCATCACTACTTCTTCCAAAGAAGTATTGCCTGCGCGTTCGCCCAGACCGTTGATGGTACACTCAATTTGTCTTGCACCGCTAATCACACCTGCTATAGAGTTGGCAGTGGCCAACCCAAGGTCGTTATGGCAATGGCAAGAAATGATTGCTTTGTCAATGTTGGCTACATTGTTCACTAGGTAAGCAATTTTTTCCCCGTATTGGTATGGTAAGCAATAGCCAGTGGTATCAGGAATATTCACTACGGTGGCACCAGCTTTAATCACGGCTTCTACCACGCGCGCTAGGTAATCATTATCGGTTCTACCCGCGTCTTCGGCATAAAACTCCACGTCATCCGTGAAATTTCTGGCCCATTTGACGCACTGGATGGCCCTAGCTAGAATATCCTCTCTGTTAGAATTGAATTTACTTTTGATATGGAAATCGGAAGTGCCAATCCCCGTATGAATCCTGGGTCTTTTGGCAAATTTTAAAGCCTGCGCCGCTACTTCAATGTCTTTTTGCACAGCCCTGCTCAATCCACATACGGTGGCATTGGTAATGGCTTTTGAAATTTGGGTAACTGATTCAAAATCGCCGGGGCTAGAAATAGGGAACCCTGCTTCAATGATATCAACGCCCAAGGCTTCCAATTGCAAGGCCAAATCCAGTTTTTCTTTGGTATTTAGCTTACAACCGGGTACTTGTTCCCCGTCGCGTAATGTGGTATCGAATATGAAGACCTTCTCACTCATGAACACTGTTTTTTGTTAAGAAGGCAGGCTCCTATGTTTGTCATCGATTGCCTTTAACAACAAAATGGGAACCTGCCATTTTCGAATGTAGCAAGGCTAAAACTCTAAAAATGACCAAAATAGGGGTGGTTTTACACTGGTCAAATAGTCTTATATTTGCTGAAAGCCTTACTGTTACTGGATTTTAGGAATAAAAAATTACGATGCCTAACCGTTCAACCGACGCCTTATTTTTATTGGTCCAGTCCTTAGAAAGGTCGGAAAAGCGTAATTTCAAGCTTTTTGTGACCCGGAACACGGGTTCTTCAGACCTGAAAATCACCCAATTGTTTGATGCTTTGGACAAAATGGAGGAATATGACGAGGAAGTCCTGCTTAAAAAGACCCCTGGCATCCAAAAACAGCAGTTATCCAACCTAAAAGCGCATTTGTATAAAGAAGTATTGGCTAGTTTGAGGTTGCTAAAACAGGAGGAAAACATTGATTTACAACTACATGAACAGCTAGATTTTGCCCGGATTCTATATAATAAGGGTCTTTATTACCAGAGTCTGCGAATTTTGGAGAAGATCAAGGACTTAGCCAAAACCAATAACCAGGTTACCTACCTATTGCAAGCCATGTTTTTAGAGAAAAACATAGAAAGCCTGCATATTACCCGAAGTATGCAAGACCGGGCAGACAAGCTTGCTGCTGATGTAGAAGAAACCAACCAACGCTTAACCATGATTGGGGCTTTGTCCAATCTTTCGCTGCAATTGTATAGTTGGTATATCAAGAATGGTTTGGCCAGAAACAGTAAGGATACCGAAGAACTGACCAAATTTTTCAATAATTCCGTGATTGAGGCATCCAAAGACGCCAAGGGTTTTTATGAAAGATTGTACCGGTATCAGTGCTATTGCTGGTACGCATTTATTACCCAAGACCTGATTGGCTATTATAGGTATTGTCAAAAATGGGTAGACCTGTTTCAGACAGAACCTAGAATGATTGAAGTGGAAACGGCCCACTATATCAAGGGAATGCACAATTTAATGGGTGCCCATTTTGATCTGAAGAATTATCAAAAATTCAAAGAGACCATTGCTCAGTTTGAAGCCTTTTCGCAAACACCCATTGTACTAGACAACCAAAATAACCTGATACAGGTATTTATCTATTTACAGATTTCTAAATTGAATGGGCATTTTCTGGAAGGGACTTTTACAGAAGGCTTGGCCGATGTTCCTTATATAGAATCCAAACTCAAGGAATACGAACGTTACTTAGACCGTCATAGAATCTTGGTGTTTTATTATAAGATTGCCTCACTCTATTTTGGTAGTGGTGACCATGACCAGAGTATTGACTATCTGAATAAGATTATCAATTGGAAAATGGATCTAAGAACAGATTTGCAATGCTATGCGCGATTGCTGCATTTAATAGCCCACTATGAATTGGGCAATTTTGATTTACTAGAATACTTGCTCAAAAACGTCTATAGGTTCATGTACAAAATGGAAAACCTGAGTACGGTGGAACTAGCTGTTTTTGACTTTGTAAAAAAGAGTTTCCGTTTACAAAACCAAGAACTCAAACCCGCATTTGAAAAACTATTGTCCAAACTAAAAGAGTTGGAGCACGATCCTTTAGAAACCAGGGCCTTTATGTACCTAGACATTATCTCTTGGCTGGAAAGTAAGATCTCGAACACGCCTGTTCAAACTGTGATTAGAAACAAGTTCTTAGAAGCCCGCAAGAAAAACCAGTGCAGAAGCACCCCCGTTGTAGAATAATTCCGATATTCAAGCCTACAAACAACTGTTATGCGAAAGAAACTCCTTTACGGGATGCTATTGGGCATCTTATGCTCATGTTCTATTACTGTATTAGCTCAGATTCAAAAAGCACCTGAAAAAAAAGAGGGTGATGGCCAATATTCCCAACTCATTATTCGTGGTGTTACCCTAATCAATGGAACAGGTGCACCAGCATACGGACCCGTAGATATTGTGATAGAAAAAAATAGGATTGTACAAATTGCTTCACTTGGAAATCCAGCAGGAAAAATCAATCCTGCGCGCAGACCCGCTTTAAAAGAAGGCGGTAAAGAATTGAATTGTGAAGGTATGTATGCCATGCCTGGCTTTATAGATATGCATGGTCATATTGGTGGTAAAGAGCAAGGCACTTCAGCAGAGTATGTATTTAAATTGTGGATGGCCCATGGCATTACAACCATTAGAGACCCATCGGCCGGGAACGGCCTAGAATGGGTATTGGATCAAAAAAGAAAATCTGCTGCTAATAGCATTACGGCTCCGCGCATTTTTGCTTACACCGCTTTTGGAATGGGTAGCCCAACACCTATTGCCAATGCTGAACAAGCTAGGGCTTGGGTACAACAGAATGCCAAAAATGGTGCCGATGGGATTAAATTTTTTGGCGCTTCCCCTGAAGTGATGGACGCAGCCATTAGAGAAAATAAAAAACTGGGATTACGTTCTTGCGCACACCATGCACAAACCGATGTTGCTAGATGGAATGTACTAAGCTCGGCCAAAGCGGGTATGACCAGTATGGAACACTGGTATGGTTTACCAGAAGCTTTATTCACAGACAAAACCGTACAACAGTTTCCAGTAGACTATAATTATAACAGTGAACAAAATAGATTTGAAGAAGCGGGTAAACTCTGGAAACAAGCAGCAGCGCCATTTACACCACACTGGAACAAAGTAATGGATGAATTATTGGCACTTGATTTTACGCTTGATCCTACATTTAATATCTATGATGCCAATAGAGATTTACATAGAGCACGCAGGGCTGAATGGCATGAAAAATATACCCTTCCTTCTCTTTGGAAATTCTTTGAACCCTCTTTGCAATCACATGGATCTTATTGGGTGAATTGGGGAACCGAACAGGAAGTTGAATGGAAAAATAATTATCGTTTGTGGATGAGCTTTATCAACGAATACAAAAATCGTGGTGGCAGGGTAACAACCGGATCTGACAATGGATTCATTTATCAGACTTATGGTTTTGGTTATATCCGAGAACTAGAACTGATGCGTGAAGCAGGTTTTCATCCATTAGAAGTCATTAGGTCAGCTACCTTATATGGTGCACAGGCATTGGGTGTTGAAAAAGATTTGGGCACGGTAGAAGTTGGTAAACTGGCAGATCTAGCCATTGTCAATGCCAATCCACTCAAGAATCTGCAAGTGCTTTATGGAACTGGCGCTATTGAATTAACAAGTGAGAATCAAATTGTTCGCACAGGTGGTGTTCAATATACCATTAAAGATGGCATTGTCTATGATTCAAAAAAATTATTGGCCGATGTTAAAGCCATTGTAGATGCAGAAAAAAAGAAGACTGGTTGGGAATTAAAACAACCCGGCAACTAATTAATACTTGATTTTTTGAAAAGGGTTATCTGGTCCAGATAACCCTTTTTTTTATGGCTTTATCAAAAAATTTCTCTCCGTTACACTGACTAATCATGGGGCCACCAAAACCTCCTACAGAACAAACATAATTACATGTAACATCATAAATGGGTGTTGCCGCATCTGCAATCTTGGAAGATGGTGTGTGTGCGTACACTATTTGTCCCTGGTATTCGTACTCTACTACTTCCTTAATGCCATACTCATTTTGTTTGGCTGTTTCTATGGTTTGTCTAAGACAATCGGGAATGTCTTTGGGCAAGCCATCCTCTTTTTTACAAGACATGGCAACCAACAAACTCAGAACGGTAATAAAGGACCAGCGTTTCATATTGCTATTTTGTCTATGACGCTGCAAAATTGCAAAATGTTGCAGTAATCCCATTTAGTTTATTTTTTTTCTACCGTTGGATATTTGATTCCAAGTTGTTCCAGATATGTACCATACTTAGAAGGGTCATAATAAAATGGCTTCATCTGCTCGCGATACTGTCCCATGATTTCTTTGTTCAAATAAATAGCAGGAGGATCAGTAGCTGAGATAAAGGGTTTGTACTTGGTATCCTTGGTCTGCACATTGGTATGATAATCTTTGGCGTCTGCCAAAATTTTTGGATTGGTAAACAAATCTATTAAAGTGAGTGCTGTGGCTTTGGCGCCTGCTAATGAACCCTTGTGTGCAATAGGTGTAGCCATAGCAATGGCATCGGCCCAATGGTGTCCCTTGGTTCCTGGAATATTAGCAGGATACCTAAGCACAATGGTAGGAAGATTCCAAGAGACATCTGCAATATCATCTGAGCCTCCGCCCATTGAAAATGGTACAGAACCTTTTAGGCTATCAATCGTATTTCTTAATCCATTGATTTCTCTTCCGGCATTATCTTTCTTGGGAGCTTCTACTAATTTTTGAACAGCCCTAGCCATTTGTTGATCAGCTTCTGACCACTCCGGTAATCCCACTTTTTGAATATTGGCATGCATTGCCTGCGCCAATGCTTTGTTGAAATGCCCAGGCCAAGCGGTGCCTAGAATTTGGTACTTCATACTGGTCTCGGTCATCATGGCTGCGCCTTTGGCAATACGAATACCAGCATCATACATGCTTTGAATATCATCATAAGTTCTTTCTCTAAAATAATACCAGACACTGGCTTTAGAAGGAATCACATTGGGTTGATCACCACCATCTGTAATCACATAGTGTGAACGTTGGGTAGGTTTTAAATGTTCGCGTTTAAAATTCCAACCAATATCCATGAGCTCAACAGCATCCAATGCGCTCTTACCTCTCCAGGGTGCACCTGCTGCGTGTGCTGCATCTCCTTCAAAAGAAAATTTCACAGATACTAATCCATTGTTCCCATTGTCTCCATAATTGCAACCAAAATCACCACTTACGTGGGTGAATATACAAGCATCAACATTTTTGAAGTAGCCATCTCGGATATACCATGCTTTGCTTCCCACCAATTCTTCTGCAATCCCTGGCCAGATAACTAAGGTTCCTGGAATCTTGTTTTTAATCATGGCTTCTTTGGCTGCAATGGCCGCAAAGATGATCACGGCTTGTCCAGAATTATGACCTTCACCATGTCCAGGTGCACCTTCTACAATAGGATCTTTATAAGCTACTCCAGGTTTTTGTGAAGCTTTGGGAATACAATCCACATCTGAACCAAGGGCAATCACTGGACTACCATTACCCCATTTTGCCATCCACGCAGTGGGAATACCCGAAATACCTCGTTCAATAGTAAATCCGTTTTTTTCTAAAATTCCTGTGAGGTATTTAGAAGTTTCAATTTCTTGAAAACCCAATTCTCCATAACTAAACACCATGTCTACCATTTCTTGTACGGCTTTTTCTTTTCCACTAACACTGGTTAAGAGTTCTTTTTTAATGGCTTCTACTTGTGGTGCCGGAATGGCTTTGGGTTGCGCCATGACTATTTGAAACAAACAGCATGAAAATAGCGCAACAGAAATTTTTTTGAAAATGGATGGCATGATTTGGCTTTTCTCAAATATAAGGATTCAAAAGCAGGAATTTACTGGGTTCTTAACAAGAAAAAAGCTCGGTTACCCGAGCTTTTCATTTAATGCAACATTTTATTTATGCGTAAATCCGTTCTACATTTTCCTTGAATTTTTCCATTACTACTTTTCTTTTCAAACTCATTTTTGGGGTCATTTCTCCGGTTTCAATACTCCACTCTCTTGAAATCAATTCAAACTTTTTTATCTGTTCTACGTGGTTAAAGAAATTATTGAAACTCTCTACCAGTTCTCTATACAATTCCAAAACTTTGGGATTGTGTAGGGCGTCTTCAACAGTAGTGAAAGGAATATTTTTTTCACGCATCCATTCTTTGAGTGTTGGAAAGGAAGGAACAATTAAAGCTCCTACAAATTTTCTCTCTGCGCCAACCACCATTACTTGCTCTACAAATGGACTTTCTTTGAGTTTGTTTTCAATAGGCTGTGGCGCAACGTATTTACCACCACTGGTTTTGAACAATTCCTTTTTCCTATCGGTAATTTTCAAATACTTACCCTCATCCATTACACCAATATCACCTGTAAGTAGCCAGCCGTCAATCACGGTTTCGTCTGTTAGGTCTTGACGTTTATAATATCCTGCCATTACACAGCTACCGCTAACCATGATCTCTCCGTCTTCTGCAAGTTTTACTTGAATACCTTCAATCACCGGACCTACAGTACCAAACTTAGTTCCACCAACGGCTTTTCTGTTAACACTAATTACTGGACTGTTTTCAGTTGGTCCATATCCTTCATAAACTGGAATGCGTGCAGCGTTAAAGATGCGCAAGAGTTTTACCTGACAGGCAGCGCCACCTGTTACAATAAAATTAATATTCCCGCCTAGTGCATCACGCCATTTAGAAAAAATGAGTTTGTTGGCAATGGCTAATTGGGTATCATACCACCAGCCACCACTTTTTTGATTATCGTATTTTTCTGCCAAGCCCACGGCCCAATAAAAGAGTTTTTTCTTTGTGCCAGTTAGGTGTGAGCCAGCAGTCATAATTTTCTCAAATACTTTTTCTAGTAATCTAGGAACAGTAGTAAATCCATCTGGTTTAACCTCTTTCAAATTATCGCCAATGGTTTCTAAACTCTCTGCATAATAGATGCTAATCCCACTAAATAAATAGATATAGGTACACATCTTTTCAAAAATATGATTCAAGGGAAGAAAGCTCAATACCTTGGTATCAGGCGCGTCATTAAAGGGGAAACTTACTTTTGAATAATAGACATTCGTATAAATATTGCTGTGACGCAACATCACACCCTTTGGTGTTCCTGTAGTTCCTGAAGTATAAATAATGGTAGCCAAATGTTCTGTGGGTATCATAGCTTTAGCTTCAGACAGTTTTGCCATATTAGCGGGTTTTGACAATGCCATTACCTCTGTCCAGTGTGCTACACCTTCTAGTCTGTCAAAGCTGAAAATCTTTTTCACGGATGGTACCCTTGCACAAACATCATTTGCTTTTTCGTATAAATCCTGGCTGCTGACAAATACATATTTTACCGCAGCATCATTTAGAATAAATTCTAATTCTAAAGGATTGGTGGTAGGATATACCGGTACCAAAATGGCTCCTGTTTGTTGGGTAGCAAGATCTGTGAATACCCATTCAGGCCTATTATTACTAATAATGGCAATTTTATCAGCGCCTTCGGGGGTGAAATCATTACCGCTTATTCCTAATTCTAATAAACCCGCACTGAATTTATTGGCTATATCCGCTACTTCAGCGGTACTGTACTTAACCCATTTGCCGTTTTCTTTTGCGGCCAACATATCCTGTTTGGGAAAATGTTGCAATTGGTGTTCTAGGCAATCAAATAATCTTTTACTGTTCATATGGCAATCGTTATAGAGGAAACCGTAATTAGAACTTTCAATTTAGGTAAAAGCAGACAAATAAAAAAGCCGATGAATCTTCATCGGCTTTTGAGAGAATTTTTAACAATTAGTTTCCGGTATAATACTGCTGTGTAGGTACTTTAAATACCCTTCCTTGTTGAAATTGTTGATAGGCTTGGGCCTCTTTTGCATGAACAGTTTGCCATTGCTGGTAGGCTGTGGGATTCAAAGCTGCGCCAAATACCCATTGCTGATACGCATCCCAGATGCCTTCTTTTTGCAATTGCAATAAGTGATCAACCAATCTTAATGGAAATTGGCTAGCTTTTTCAGCACCCCAACTAGTTAGGAATGCCAACCTTGCCTGTAGCAGATTATCCATGCTAATATTTACTGGCTTGCTGGCATTGTTGTTTTGGCAAATAGCTGCGGCAAATGCTTTTTCAAAACTATTGCCGTTGCCAAATTGTTGCAAAGCTCCAGGTTGCAATAATGCCTGATAGGCATTGAGTAGTTTGCCCTTGATGGTTTCTGTTCTAGCGGTATAGCTTTCCAGGTTGATAAAATATTCTCCATACAATGCCACGCGCAACCATTTTCTATTGAGCGCATAATACATGCTGGCATTGTAATAGTTATTACTATGATTGGGATCATGTTCAATTCCTTTTTCCCATTGAACTATGGCTTGGTCCAATTGCTGTTGCATGGCCAAGAGTTCTCCATATTCATTGTACAAAACACCAGCATGCGGGAATTTCAAAATGCCATATTTGTACAAAGTGGCACATTCAGAATAATTAACTGCTGCCTTATAAGCCATACCCAGCATTTGAAAACACTGCGCATCGGCGTCAGCCCTATCTATCAAAGGCCTAGATATTTGTGCTGAAAGAACAGGATTATTTTGCAATAAATACAAATAGGCCAGGTCTTTTTGCATGTCAAGATTGGTGCTGTCTTGCTTTACTGCTTTGAGCAAGATGGTTGTTGCTGTTTCATACTCACCCTGGCGCATTAAAATCTTGGCAGACTCATACAACTGTTTAACGTCTTGTTGCGCAAAAACTTGGCAACTAGCAATTAGGAAACAGCAAATCAGGACTAATTTTTGCATGCAGTTTGGATTATTCGTAAATCAAATGCGTCAATAAACCATCTCTTAATTTGGGCTCAAACCAAGTACTCTTGGGAGGCATTACTTTACCACTATCTGCAATATTGAACAATTGATCCATAGTAACAGGATAAATGCTAAAAGCTGCAGCCATATCTCCACTATCTACTCTTTTTTCTAGTTCACCCAATCCGCGAATACCGCCTACAAAATCTACCCTTGTATCTGTTCTAGGATCATTGATATTGAGTAAGGCAGAAAGTATATTGTCTTGTAAAATAGTTACATCTAATACACCAATAGGATCTTCTTTATAAGTACCAGGCTTGGCAACTAATTTGTACCATTGTTTGTTCAGATACATACCAATTTCGTGTAAGTTGGCTGGTCTATATGCTTGAATTCCTTCTATGGTTACTGTAAATTTTTCTTCTAGTGCTGCTAAAAAAGCATCTGCACTTAAACCATTCAAGTCTTTCACCACACGGTTATAATCCATGATGAATAACTGGTTAGAAGGAAATAGGGTAGTTAGAAAATGGTTAGAACCCTCTGTGGCAGCGCTTCCCAAAGCGGCACGCACTTTTGAAGCAGATGCTGCTCTATGGTGGCCGTCTGCTATATAAGTACATGGAACTTGCTCAGCAAAAATGCGTGTGATATTATCACAAGTACTACCATCACTGATAATCCAAATGGTATGTTGAATACCATCATCAGCCGTAAAATCATAACCTGGAGACTTGGTAGTTTTCCATTTTTCAATAATCTGGTCAATCTCTGTATTGTTTCTATAAGCCAAGAAAACATTACCGGTTTGTGCGCCAGATGTTTTAATATGGTTGATTCTATCTAATTCTTTTTCTGGCCTAGTAAATTCGTGTTTTTTGATAATGTCATTTTCATAATCATCCACACTACTCACACAAACTAATCCTGTTTGGCTTCTGCCATTCATGATTAACTGATAGATATAATAACATTCTTTTGATTCCCTAAATAAAGTATCGCGTTGAATAGAAGCCACCAAGCTTTCTTTGGCTTGTTGATACACTTCTTGTGCGTGAACGTCTACTGATTCCGGTAGGTCTATCTCACTTTTAGTGATATGCAAAAAGGAGAAAGGGTTACCCTGCACTTCCACTTTTGCTTCTGCACTACTCAACACGTCATAGGGTCTGCTTGCTACTTGCTTGGCCAATTGTGCTTGAGGTCTTAATGCTTTGAACGGTTTGATGTTTGCCATCTTGTATTTTTAGTTATTATATTATCCGTGTTGTTTTGCAAAATTCTGCATCAGGTCTGTCATGGCTTTCACACTAGTCAAAGGCAGTGCGTTGTACATGCTAACTCTTATACCACCAACGGTACGATATCCTTTAACACCTACAAAACCCGCTTGTTTACACTGGTCCAAGAATAAGTTTTGTAATGCTTCATTTTCAATAAAGAATACGGCATTCATTTGGCTCCTGTCTTCTTTGGACACTTTGGCTTGAAAAAGTGGGAGACTGTCAATGGTATTATACAATAAGTCTGCACGCTCTTGGCTTCTTCTTCCCATTTCTGCTAGCCCTCCTTCCTGTTCAATCCACTGCAACGTAAGCATACTTACATAAACAGCAAAAACAGGTGGTGTATTCATGAGTGACCCTGCTTCAATATGCTTTTGGTAACTCATGATGGTGGGAATCTTGCGCTGAATCTTGCCCAAAATATCCTTTTTAATTACCAACATATTTACGCCAGCGGCACCCATATTTTTTTGGGCACCCGCATAGATTAAAGAGAATTTTTTAAAGTCAACTTCCCTGCTAAAAATATCGCTACTCATATCGCCAATTAAAGGAATCTCCACATTGGGATAGTCATGCCATTGAGTACCCTCAACCGTATTATTGGTAGTGATATGCAAGTATTTGGCATTGGCAGGAATGTTCAAATCCTTGGGTATATAAGTATGTGACCTATCGGCGGAGCTAGAGGCCAAAACAGCGTTACCAAAGAGTGCAGCTTCTTTATAAGCTTTGTTACCCCAAATGCCATTATCGCAATAAGCAGCCGTTTCACCTTGGTCCAAAAGGTTCATAGGAATCTGCATAAACTGGGTGGTAGCACCACCATGCAAAAAGAGTACTTCATATTGGTCATTTAATTGCATGAGTCTTTTTACAGAACCAATAGCCGAATCCAATACAGATTGAAAATGGCTGGTGCGATGTCCTATTTCAAGAATGGACAAACCCGTTCCATTAAAATCATGGATGGCTTTAGCGGCCTGTTCTAGAACCGGTTGGGGCAGTATAGAAGGCCCCGAATTGAAGTTATGAACGCTCATTTCGATTGCTTGAAACCGCAAGTTAACCGATTTTACAGGAAAACTTAGGGCCGATTTGTGAATGGGAATCCCTTAGGATGCCTGTTCATGTGATGCACTTACCCCACCTGAGACCACGTATTTCATGGCTTCGGCAGGATGTATATGGGGAGGAAGTTCTTTAATTTTTTCTTTTGGAACCAGGTAAGTGATGCCTGATATGGCATAAGAATGTGGTACATATACCGTTACATGCTCATCCAAACCAAGATCTTTGCTGGTATGTTGGGTAATAAATCCAATACGCCAAACATTGGGACCGTCTACATTTACCAACACAGGATGGTCAAATTTTTTCTTATTCCCAGCAAAAGCTTCTAAAAAGTCCTTGACAGAAGAATAAATAAACTTGATACCAGGGGTTCTTTCTAAAACTGTATCAAATACGGCTACCAGTCTACCAACCACAAAAAGGCTTGATAACCAACCAACTAGCAAAACAAGGGATACCACCACAATAAATCCTAATCCTGGTAAACGGGTCAGGTTTCCGGCCGCGTCTTTCTCCAATAATTCGGGGGCAAGGTTATTGATCAGGTTGGGCAAAAAGCCATCTACATAATTAAATAGACCTAAAACCACCCAAATGGTAATGCCAATTGGTGCCAAGACAATCAATCCCTGTAAAAAGAATTGGAGCAGCTTTTTTAAATACGCACTAAAACTGGGCCGTGGCAGTTGCGGCATGGGTAGGATTTTGATTTCTGAGAACAAAGAAAGGAGATTTTGATGGTTTATCCCTTTTTTTAACCGGTTAACAAAAATTTACAATTTTTTTATACGGAAACTTTGGCTACTAATTAAGTTTCCATAGTTTTGCGTGACTATTTTTTAGATTATGGAAACAGCTCAGCGAATAATCAGCAAGACCCATGAACTTTTTATGCGATATGGCATCAGAAGTGTGAGCATGGATGACATTGCCTACCATCTGGGGATGAGCAAGAAGACCATTTACCAATATTTTGCCGACAAGGATGCCTTGGTTGACGGGGTTTTGGAAATTGAGATTCAGCGCAACCACAGACAATGTGAATTACACAAGCAGAATAAGGAAAACGCCGTTCATGAAATTTTTATGGCCATTGATGACATGCAAGACATGCTCAAGCAATTGAACACTTCCATTGTTCATGATATTCAAAAATACCATCCTAAGTCTTTTCAAAAACTCAATGAACACAAACAGGAGTTTTTCTATAAGATCATCAAGGATAATTTGGAATGTGGAATCAGTGAAGGATTGTATAGACCAGAAATACAGGTAGACATTTTAGCCAAGTTTCATATTGAGTCCATTTTTGTGGTCATGAACGGAGAAGTATTTCCAACTTCAAAATACAGTATCTCTAAAGTAAGCCAAGAAGTACTTGAAAACTTTCTCTACGGCATTGCATCACTTGAGGGCATTCAAAAAATTCAACAATACAAAATACAAAGACAAAATCCAATTACACATGAACAAGCCAATTAAAAGCATGCTTTGGTTTTGCTTTCTTCTGATAGCAAGTATCCAAACCTTTGCTCAAAACAGCAGCTCTCATGCATTCTCTATAAAGGAATGTGTAGACTATGCACACAAGAACAATGTGCAGGTAAGAAATGCTCTGTTGAATGTACAGGTTCAGAACCAAACTAACCGAGACATTACTGCCGCTGCATTACCCACCGTTACAGGTACCATTAGTGGAAACGATTATTTAACCATCCCAACTTCATTGCTACCTGGTGAGATTTTTGGTCAGCCTGCCGGAACATATATTCCTGTACAGTTTGGTACCAAGTATAACGCCAATGCTGGAGTAAACCTGCAACAACTATTGTTTGATGGTCAGGTTTTTATAGGCTTAAAAGCCCGTTCTACTAGTATTGAATTCCAGAACAAAAATGTAGAAGTTACAGAAGAAGCCATCAAGGCCAATATCTATAAAATCTATTACCAATTAGTGGCTAGTAAAACTCAAATCGGTATTTATGATGCCAACCTAGATAGGTTAAACAAATTGCTACATGACACCAAAGTCTTGTATCAAAATGGATTTGCTGAAAAATTAGACATTGATAAAATATCAGTTCAGGTATCCAATATTGAAACAGAAAAACTAAAAGCCCTGAATAGTATTAGTGTTGGTTATTTAGGTTTAAAAACATTGATTGGTATGCCAGTTAAAGATACACTGGTGTTAACTGACCAATTAACGGAAGACAAGATTAAACAAGGCATTGATCAGGATAGTGCTTTTACCTATGATTCTAGAAAAGATTATCAGTACTTGAATCTTGCCAAAAAATTGAATGAGTTTAATATTAGAAGATACCAATTGAGTTATTTGCCAACAATTGCTTTAACGGGTGCCTATACCAAAAACGCACAAAGAAACCAATTCAATTTCTTTGGCAAAGGAGATTGGTTTACAACTGCTTTTATTGGACTAAATGTATCTATTCCCATTTTTGACGGTTTTTCTAAGGATGCAAAATTGAAGAAGTCTCGTATTGAACTCAAACAAACTGAGAATCAAATTGAGAACCTTCGCAATAGCATTGACAATGAAGTGGAAACAGCTAGGATGAATTTTAGCGCAGCTATTACCACTTTGGAATACCAGAAAAAAAATATGGAATTAGCAGAGAATGTGTTCAAACAAACCACCAAGAAATTTGAATTGGGTACAGGTTCAAACACAGAAATCACTGCAGCACAAACAGATCTACGAACAGCTCAAGCCAACTATATTAATGCGCTTTACGGAGCCATTGTAGCTAAGGTTGACTTTTACAAAGCCGTAGGAAAATTATAAGCCACTAACTAACAATATAAAGATTACAACATGCAACAAAAACCAAATATCCTAATCCTAGCAGCCATACTTATTTTGGCCGCTTGCGGAACTAAATCAACTGATTCAGCTGAATTAACCGCCAAGAAAAAACAATTAGAAGACCTAAAGAAACAACAAACAGAAATTGGCAACAATATTGCCAAACTGGAAGCAGAAGTGTTGAAAATGGATCCTTCTTCAAAGGTTGAAAAAAGCAAATTAGTAGTAACAGCACCCATTGCTACAGAAAAATTCACCCACTACATAGACCTACAGGGTAAAGTAGACGCGGTAAATATTTCTTTTATTACTCCACGCGGTGGTGGCGGACAGGTTCGTGAACTCTATATTAAAAAGGGTGATAACGTAAGCAAGGGTCAATTGATTTTGAAATTAGACGATGCCTTGGTTAAACAAAGCTTGGTAGCCGCACAACAAGGTTTACAGTCTATTAAGACACAATTGGCATTTGCTAAAAACTTATACCAAAAACAACAAAATCTTTGGGCACAAAATATTGGTACAGAAATTCAATTGATTACCGCTAAGAACAACGTAGAAACCTTAGAGAACCAATTAAAGAGTGCAGAAGAACAAATTAAAGTAACCCAAGAACAAATGAAATTCACATCTGTATATAGCGATGTAAACGGCGTTGCAGATGATGTAAATGTACGTGTGGGTGAATTGTTTGCTGGTCCTGGTCAAATTAAAGTAGTAAACACTACCGATTTGAAAGTGACTACACAGATTCCAGAAAACTATGCTAACCGTGTTGGTGTAGGAACAACTATTCAAATTAGTTTGCCAGATATCAATCGTACTCTAGAAGCAAAAATTGGCGTAGCAGGAAAAATCATTGACCCCAACAGTAGAAGCTTTTATGTAGAAGCCAAAATTCCTTATGACAAGAATTTTCGCCCTAACCAAATAGCATTGGTTCGTGTGCAAGATTATCAAGCAGATAATGCAGTAACCATTCCTATTAATACTTTGCAGAATGATGAGAAAGGCCGTTTTGTAATGGTGGCAGCATCAGAAAACGGAAAATTAATTGCTCGCAAAAGAGTAGTTGTAGCTGGCGAACTATACGGTAACAAACTAGAAGTGAAATCAGGTTTAAAGGCAGGCGATGTGTTGATTGTAGAAGGTCATCAGAGCTTGTATGACGGTCAATTTATTACCACTGACGCAAAATAATACGCGCAATCCTATTTGCGAAAAAAACCATTAAACCACTCGTATGAGCGCATTAGAAACTATCCAAGGTAAGTTCAAAGAATTTGGACCAACCACCTGGAGTATTAAGAATAAAACATCCATTTACCTGATGATGCTCTTTGTGAGCTTAGCAGGTATCTACCAATTTGTTACCTTACCCAAGGAGCAATTTCCGGACATTGTCATTCCTACCATTTATGTACAAACCATTTATGTAGGTAACTCACCAAAGGACATTGAGAACTTGGTAACCAGACCTATTGAAAAACAAATCAAGGGTATTACTGGAGCCAAGATTAAAAAGTTTACCAGTAATTCTCAGCAAGATTTTTCTGCCATCATGGTAGAATTTGACACCAATGTGAAAACAGATGTGGCATTGCAGAAAGTAAAAGACGCCATGGACAAGGCCAAACAAGACCTTCCCACTGACCTAACTTCTCCACCAACTGCCTTAGAAGTAAGTTTTAGTGAACAACCCATCATGTATGTAAACATTAGTGGTGACTATGACTTGCAAAAATTGAAAAAATACGCTGATGACCTCAAAGACAAATTGGAAGATCTTCCACAGATCAACCGTGTAGACATTGTTGGTGCACCAGAACGTGAGTTCCAGATTAATGTAGACAACTACCGCATGCAAAGTGCAGGTGTAACTTTTGACGATATCAGCAATGCTATTCAGCGTGAAAACGTAGACATTTCTGGTGGTTTGTTAGAAGTAGGTTCAATGAAAAGAAACCTACAATTAAAAGGTCAGCTGAAAACGGCTTATGATATTGAGAAAATTATTGTTCGTAACCAAACCGGCGCTCCTATCTATTTAAAGGATATTGCTGTTATCAAGGATACTGTTAAGCAGAAAGAAAGCTTTGCTCGTTTAGATGGTAAGAATGTAGTTACCCTAAACATTATCAAAAGAAGTGGAGAGAACCTAATTGAAACCAGTGATGGCGTAAAAAAGATTGTTGAAGAGATTAAAGCTACCAGTTTTCCAAAAGACTTGAAAGCGGTGATTACTGGAGATATGAGTATCAAGACCCGTACTTCTTTCACAGACTTGGTAAATAGTATTGTCATTGGGTTTATTTTGGTGTTAGTGATCTTGATGTTCTTTATGGGTGTGGTGAATGCCTTCTTTGTGGCGCTCTCTGTTCCATTAAGTATGTTTGTGGCTTTTGTATTCCTGCCTGGGGCCGATGTAATAGTGGGTGGTCACGTAACCTTGAACTTTATTGTACTCTTTGCCCTCTTATTTGGGCTAGGGATTATTGTAGATGACGCCATTGTGGTCATTGAAAATACACACCGAATATTTGTAGATGGTAAAGGAAAACTCTCCGCTACCATTTCTGCAAGAATGGCTGCTGGTGAAGTATTTATTCCTGTATTGGCTGGTACCCTAACTACTTTGGCACCATTCTTCCCATTACTGTTCTGGCCGGGAATCATTGGTAAGTTCATGGTCTATCTTCCTACCATGCTCATCTTTACTTTGGCAGCGTCCTTGGTGGTAGCATTTATCATGAACCCTGTGTTTGCAGTGGACTTTATGAACCATCCAGAGGGTGAAGAAAAAGAACCTAAGTCTGCCATCTTTAAAAAGAAAGGTTTCTGGGCTGCTATTATTTTGGGTGTATTGTTAGATCTGTTGGGTGCACCATTCTGGGGTAACCTGCTCATCTTCTTTATGCTCTTGGTGATTTTGAATAAATATGTGTTGGACGACGCCATTCACTATTTCCAAAACCACGCGCTCCCTTGGATCATGAACCATTATGAAACCTTGTTGCGCTGGGCCTTACATGGTTGGAGACCTGTTTACCTTTTGTTGGCAACTATTGGTTTGTTTTTCTTATCGGTGTTTTTCTTTGCAGCACGCAAAGTACCAGTAGAGTTCTTTCCTAAAGGAGACCCCAATCAGATTTTTGTTTATGTGAAATTGCCGGTAGGTACGGATGTATTGTATACCGATTCCATTACCAAAGTGTTGGAAGGAAGAGTGAATAAAGTATTGGGTACAGAAAATGGTAAGACCAATCCAATTGTAGAAAGTATTATCAGCAACGTAGCTGTTGGTGCCAGTGACCCAACTAGTGGAGACCGTAGTACGCGTTCAGAGCTAGGAAGGATTCAAGTGAATTTTGTAGAGTTTGAAAAGAGGCATGGCGCTGCTACTGCTCCTTTATTAGACAGTGTTCGTTTAGTGATGAAGGGAATTCCAGGTGCAGAGATTAGTGTGAACCAAGAACAAAATGGTCCACCAACTGAGCCACCTGTAAATATTGAAGTATCAAGTGAAGAATTTGACAACCTGATTAAAACAGCTGTTGGATTGAAAAACTACTTAGACTCCATTCAAGTACCTGGAGTGGAAGAGTTGAAAATGGATGTGGATTTGTCTACCCCAGAATTGACCTTAACCGTAAACAGGGAACGTGCTTTAATTGAAGGTGTTTCTTCAGGACAAATTGGGATGGCTTTACGTACCGCTCTATTTGGTAAAGAAGTAAGTAAAATCAAAGAAGGAAAAGACGAATACAAGATTCAATTGCGCAACAACGAATTCCAACGTAAGAATTTGGTAGAGTTGTTGAACATGAAGATCAGCTTCCGTGACTTTGCCAGCGGTGGTGCTATTAAAAATATTCCTATTAGTTCGTTGGTACATATTGAACCAACCAGCACATTGGGTATGGTTAAACGCAAGAACCAAAAACGTTTGATTTCATTACGCTCTAACGTATTGAATGGTTATACCCCAACTGCAGTAAACCAAGAAATTACTACACATATTGAGAACTTTAAGCAAAAAGCAGACGGCGTAAGCATTAAGCAAACTGGAGAAGGAGAGCAACAAGCAGAAACAGGTGCCTTTCTTGGAAAAGCTTTGTTGATTGCCTTGATGCTGATTCTCTTTATCCTGGTATTGCAGTTTAACTCAATTAGTAAACCAGTGATAATCCTAACTGAAATTATATTCAGTGTGATTGGGGTATTATTAGGTTTTGCCATCACAGGTATGGGTGTATCAGTGGTGATGACGGGTATTGGTATTGTGGGCTTGGCCGGTATTGTGGTGAAGAACGGAATCCTGGTGATTGAGTTTACGGATGAACTTAGAGGACGAGGCATGAAGACCAGAGAAGCATTGATTGAAGCAGGTAAGACTAGGATTATTCCAGTATTGTTAACCGCTTTAGCCGCCATTCTTGGATTCTTACCTATTGCCATTGGATTCAATATCAATTTTATCACATTGTTTGCTGAATTGAATCCGCATATCTTCTTTGGAGGTGACAACGTGGTTTTCTGGAAGCCTTTGTCTTGGACCATCATCTTTGGTTTGGCATTTGCCTTCTTCATGACCTTGGTAATTGTACCAAGCATGTACTTGATTGCTGAAAGACTAAGACGTCCTATGCGCAATATGTATGGTGGTAGATGGGTAAGTATGTTGGGTATTCCACCATTAACCCTGATCTTCTTGCCAATGATGGTGATTACTTTATTAAAACATCGTGCAAAACGCGTTAAGCGCGCACAAAAATTAAAAAGCGCTAACACCGTGAACGAATCGTTCATAGGCAGTTGGTTCTAAGCTGGTTTTTTGTTTGAACAGCCGCTCCCGCATGGGGGCGGCTTTTTTTTGCCGATTATCAAAAAGGAATTTGTTAGATTGATAGGGCTGAGTAATTTGCTAACAAAAGAAAACTATGATGAACAATCACGAAATAGACTATCGCATTTTTGGAGAAGAAATGCAATACGTAGAAGTAGAACTAGACCCCAATGAAACTGCCATTGCAGAGCCAGGTGCTTTTATGATGATGGACGATGGCATTGCCATGGAAACCATTTTTGGAGACGGAAGTCAACAAAGCAATAGCGGCGGGTTATTTGGCAAACTTTTAAATGCGGGTAAACGCGTGTTGGTAGGTGAGAGCTTATTCATGACCGCTTTTACCAATATTGGATCAGGCAAAAGACATGTAAGCTTTGCCAGCCCTTATCCAGGAAAAATTATTCCTGTGAACCTGCAACATATGGGTCACAAAATCATCTGTCAAAAAGATGCATTTCTTTGTGCTGCCAAAGGAGTTAGTGTAGGTATTGAATTTCAGAAAAGACTGGGCACTGGTTTATTTGGTGGAGAAGGATTTATCATGGAAAAATTAGAGGGTGATGGAATGGCTTTCTTACACGCTAGTGGTTTTGTAAAAGAAAAAATTCTACAACCGGGTGAGCTCATCAAAATTGACACAGGTTGTATTGTTGGCTTTACCGCCGATGTTGACTACGATATTCAATTTGTAGGAGGCATTAAGAACACATTGTTTGGTGGTGAGGGTGTTTTCTTTGCTACTTTACGCGGACCAGGTATGGTTTGGATTCAGAGCTTACCTATTAGCCGATTGGCGGGAAGAATTTTGCAATATGGTACAACTTCAAGAAGAGAAGAAGGATCTGTATTGGGAGGTTTGGGTAATATCTTGGATGGAGATGGATGGAGGTAAGTGAAGAGTGAAGAGTGAAGAATTAGTAAAAGAAAAAATCAAAAAAATCAATGCTAGGAACTGAATTTAAAGAACAGGCCATCTATAGAATGGAAGAGAGTAGAAAGCGTGTCTTGGCTTGTTTGGATTTAGTTCCAGAAGAGCGGATTTGGGAACAACCCAATCCTGCGCTGAATAGCATTGGTAATTTGGTATTGCACTTATGTGGCAATATCACACAATATATTCTGACCACATTGGGGGGCGCTGCAGACCATCGAAACAGGGATGCAGAGTTCTCCACCCGTGGTGGAAAGAATAGAGCTGAATTAAAAGCGATTTTTGATGGGGTGCTGCAACAAAGCATTGATCGCATCGCGTCAGCAACAGATCAGGAATTGGCTTTGGTAAAATCTGTACAAGTGTATGAATTAACTGGCATAGGCATTATCCTACACGTAACAGAACACCTCTCTTATCACACCGGGCAAATTGCGTTGCTGACCAAATTGATTACAGCGGAAGACCTTGGTTTCTACAAAGGATTGGACCTGAATAAAAAACACCAGTAAGCTTCAATTGCTTGTAAATAGTTAGTTGCTTGCCTTTTTTAATGGGCAGTTTTGAATGCCCTATGGGCGATATTTTTTGAGCTGGGCTATTGCTTTTTCCAGCGTAGCTTCTTGCTTGGCAAAACAAAAACGAAGCACTTTATTGTCAATACCCTCTTTGTAAAAAGCTGAGAGCGGAATACTAGCAACACCATATTCCTTGGTGAGTTGAATGGCTAGGTCTTTATCAGATGCCTGAGAAAAATGACCATAACTATAGCATTCAAAATAACTGCCGTGCGATGGAATGCATTTGAATGGCGTATCCTTCATTAGTTCACGGAAATAGTCTCGCTTTATTTGCATTTGTGCACCCAGATCTAAATAAGCATGTTGATTGTCCATGTATTGCGCAATCCCCAATTGTTTGGGGGTATCACAACTAAACACATTAAACTGGTGTATTTTTCTAAACTCTTTCATGAGTGCAGGACCACTAATACAATAGCCCAGTTTCCAACCCGTGCAGTGATAGGTTTTACCAAAGGAAAAACAAACAAAACTTCTCTCCAATAAATGCGGGTAGCGCAAAATACTTTCGTGTTGCAAACCGTCATAGATCAGGTGTTCATAGACTTCGTCGCTCAGGATTAGGATCTGTGTATCTGCCACAATCCTACTCAATTCTTGGAGGTCAGTAGCGTTCAAAACCGCACCCGTAGGGTTGTGTGGCGTATTAATCATGATCATCCGGGTGCGACTACTAATCTTCTCCCTCACCTGATCCCAAGGAATGGAATAATCAGGATAAGAAAGAGAAATCCTTACCGGAATGGCTCCATTGGTTTCAATATTGGGAATATAACTATCGTAAGCGGGTTCAAAAACAATCACTTCATCACCAGGCTGCAAAACCGTGGTTAAGGCTGTATAAATAGCGTAAGTACCTCCGGGAGTAATGGTAATATCGGAATCAGGATTAATATTGGTACCATACAAGGCTTCTACTTTTTCTGCAAGCTTTTGCCTAAGCAGGGGCAAACCAGGCATGGGTGCATACTGGTTCCAATCAGCTTCCATGGCTTTAGCAACCAAATTGGTTAATGTCTTGTCCATGGGAAAATCAGGAAATCCTTGACCAAGGTTTACCGCAGCATGTTCCGTAGCCAATTGACTCATTACCGTAAAAATGGTGGTACCAACAGTGGGCAATTTACAAGCCTTGATCAAATCATTCATGTAATCGTGTTAGCTTACTGTAGCAATTTACTAATATGTACCAACTTACCCTCATTATCCATTCCTTCTAATATCAAGTGCAAGGATTTACTAAAGTCATTGTTGTAAAATTGCACTTTAATGGTTTGGTTATTTCTATTGGTATTGATCCAAGGCATCCATAATAAAGTGTTGCGCAAATCGGCGGTATTAAAGCCAGCTTGTTGCTCTGCATAGTTGGGAGAATAGAATTCCTTTCTAGGTGAATAGCCCATCCATTCCAGATAATCCAGTCCCTTGATATTACGGGTAGCATCAACACCTTTCTTAGTATAAATAGCTATGGCACCACCAGCGCCTCCACCAAAACTGCCAAAGAAAGGAGGCCTAAATACTTTAATATAGGCCACGTCATTCATGTTGATATTGAAAATTTGCTGGGCATCAGACTGAAACTCATTCAAGAAAAAATCTGTTCTAGACCCACGCCAAGTAGCAGAAGCATCCGGTGAATTGGGATTGTTAATGAGCAAACCAGCCACCCTACTTTGTAAATAGCCTAAGACCGTGTTGCCACCTTCATTGGCCTGTGTCATGTCAAATTGAATTCCATCATTGGAAAATAAGCCCGATGCATATTTTTGATCAAGCTCTTGCATAGGCGTTTTTACTTTTGACTTCACCACCACTTCTTTTAAAGTGGTTTCTAGTTTCAATTGTTCCAAACGCTTGGCTTCTGCAGCTATGAATTTCAATAAGCCATTCCCTGCAGTATCAATATTAAAATGGGTATTGGTAATCATCCTGTTTTTATCGGGGGTATACAAATTGTTCCAGATACTCACTTTATTCTTGGCCCAAAGTGTAGCTGCATTAAGTTTGTAAAAGATGCGGGTGGTATCATATAAAATGACATTGGGTTGAGAGAAAGTTCCATCTGGTTCAATGGGCAAAAAGATCATGGACTTAGAAGAATCCTTTGATTGCAAAATCATGTTCATCAATTCTGCTTTCTTGATCTTGTTTTCAGAGAGCCCTTCAATTTTGCCATACAAAGACAGATAAGCGCTGTCTGCTGTGTACTTGAGTTTGGGTAATTTCTCAGCCATCACAGATTTCCAACTATACCTTCTCCAACCATTAGTCAACATGACTAGGTCTAGTTGTTTGGCCAAACTGTCTTCCCCACTGGTAAAATAATAAGCAGGCTGGTGCACATAACCCTTGATATCACTGGTAAGCAGCAAGGAAGAAAGAATATTGTCATCCGATGCCCCATTCACATTTCCGTCAGTAATGGCCAATGAAAGATTGGCCAACGTGCTATCTTCTACCGTAATCTCAAAAACATTCTTTCCCCTTTTCTCCAAACTCAAAGTATCTGTTTTAATAGAAGCATTCAAAACGTACTCTTCATTATTTACAAAGAAGAGTCTTTCACAAATGGGTTGGTTATTGGCATCAAAAAGGGTTAGTTGGGCTACGCCCGATGGAAATTGCATCACGGGGATCTTACTACGGATAGCTGTTTTAGTAGTCAAATTAGCCACTGCTTTAAACAGGACTTCACCATTGGCTTGCGCCAATACCGTAATTTTCTTCCATGCTTCTGGCACTTCTGCAGAGCGATTGATTTCAAAATTCCTTTCTAAACTACCTGGGTGTAAAATTAGATTTACACCAACGGGTTCAGCGGCTGGCAAAACAGTTTGATGACTATTACCTAAAGGATCTTTCCAAATGGCGGTATAGGTTTCTCCTACTTGGGGCAGGTATTGAAAAGTTCCCATGCCATGGTGTGTGGTTTCAAAATTGGTAATTTCTTCACCCGATTTATTCTGAATGACCCCACTAATATGTTCAGGCAACCCATTTTGATTCACGGCTTTAAATGCCATATTACAGGGGATTCCTAATATAACATTACCCGCTTCTGGTAAAAATTGAACCGTAGTTGCTGGAAGAACCGTAGTTGGTTTTTGAGCAGTGGTTAAATTTGAAAGTATGTTCAGGGTTCTTTTGAAATAAAAAGCAGAATCAAAATTGCGCATCCAATTGGTATAACCAATAGCTGTTACTGTTTCACCTTGAAACTTTTCAGGCACTACCCAATTACCCAAGGCCACGCCACTTACAATGGGTGCAGAAATATGCGCTGCTAATTTGCCATTGGCATCATGAAAGTCCAGATAAAAATTCTTTGAGATATTGGAGGGCAGTTGCAAAGAACTTAGATAGGCTTTAAACCAAATGGTTTGACCAGGTGCATAGCGTTTGTTGTCAAACTGCACATACACTTTTTCAATAGGTTGCTGGGCGGTCCACCTGACTAACAAACTATCGGGGCCAATAATCTGGGCCTTACCCAATAAAGACAGGAACAAGAAAGCTTGCAGGAATAGGATTTTATTTTTCATGATGCTTCTATTCAGTTAATTCCGCTAAGGTGCAGCAGACAATATTAGCATTAAAAAGGATGCCCATATTCAAATCTGGTGCACAATCAAATAATTTAAGGGGGGAGTTAGAAACTGAGCTTGCTAGACAGACGCTTTAATTCAATCTCTGCCAGTTTAGCCGTATAACTCAAATTGATTAAACGATAACTGGTATTTTCAAAACTCTGCTGTGCCTGTTTTACATCAATGATGGTAGCATTACCCAATTCAAATTTTTGGGTGATCAAATCCAATAACTGTTGAGACAATTTAAAATTCTCTCTTTCTGTTTTGAGTTGCTCCAAGGTATTGGTATAAGCCTGATAGGTTTTTACAGCACCAGTTTCATAGTCCAATAAAAGGTTGTCATAAATGGTCTTAGCACTTCTAGTATTAATTCCAGCTACCTGTTGTTGTTTTTTGACAATGGATCCATTGTAAATAGGAATCTGTAAGTTCAAACCAATAAAGGGACCATAACTCTGATTCAATAAGATAAAACCAGCCGCACTACTTTGGCTAGATAAGTTAAAACCTGTAGTAGCTCTTAACGTGGGGTAACTAGCAGCTTTGGCTTCTTTTTGTAAAAGTTCATTAATATGAATCTGTTGTTGTTGTGCCACCACCAAGGGGTTCTCACTCAAATGCGAACGAACACTGTCTAGTCGCAGGGTTCTATCAATGATAATGGTATCCTTGATTAAGATGGGTTGGTCTGCGGGTTTTACGAAAATCAAATTCAGCAAGTCTGTTTTTGCCAGGTCAATAGCTAAGAACTGGGTTTGCTTTGCCTGCAAATTGGCATTCAAATCTAATTGTGCTTGAAAGATATCGGCATTATTGGCCACGCCTACTTCCTTTCTTACTTCTAAAATGGTCAGTTTTTGTCTAGAAACTTCAATGGTTCTATCCAATGCCTGTAAGAAATATTGCTGTCTAACCACATCATAGTATTTGGCCATCACAGCTGCAATGGTATTTTGCACCTGAGAAGCCAATAATTGCTGGTTCTGTTTTTCTAATTGATCCAGTCTTTCACGTGTAGCCTGTACCCTAAGACCATTGTACAATAGAATACTAGCGGTAACATTTGCAGTTAGGTTATTACTACCAACATTACTTCTTTTGGTATCTCTAGTGGGATCGGGGAATTTTTGATTGATGCTGGTAATGGTTTCATTATCATTGGCTGCAGCTGTAACGGTTGGAAGCCCTCCTGCCACACCAGCACTATTGTTGATGGTGCTTATGTCTAAGCTATTTTGAGCCAGTTGAATATCATAGCTATTTTTCAACGCCTGATTAATGGCGTCTGTTAGTGTAAGCCTTTGTTGAGAAAAGCCCTGAATGGCTAAAACGCTAAACAGGAACAGAAACAGTTTCTTCATGCTATGAAATTACCAATGGCCAAACAATGTCTCAAAAAAATTACAGCAACGGGTGATTAGCTCACCAAAGTACCCAAATCAGAACCTTCTACCACTTTTAAGAGATTACCGGGTTCATTCATATTAAATACAATAATGGGTAGCTTATTTTCCATACAAAGGGTAAAAGCCGTCATATCCATTACTTTCAGGTTCTTGGCAATACACTCTTCATAGCTGATTTTGTCATATCGAGTGGCAGTGGGGTCTTTCTCAGGATCGGCTGTATAAATTCCATTTACCCTGGTTCCTTTCAAAATTACATCGGCCTTCATTTCTACTGCGCGGAGCGATCCTGCCGTGTCTGTAGTAAAATAAGGATTACCCGTACCCGCACCAAAAATGACCACGCGGCCTTTTTCAAGGTGACGCAGGGCTTTTCTACGGATATAAGGTTCTGCTACTTGGTCCATTTGGATGGCAGATTGTAAACGGGTATAGACCCCAAATCGCTCCAGCATAGACTGCATGGCCATAGCATTAATCACAGTGGCCAACATACCCATATAATCGCCATGGGCACGTTCAATGCCACTTTCTGCTTCATTCATTCCGCGATAAATATTTCCACCGCCAATTACAATAGCCACTTGAACACCTAAATCAGTCACAGATTTAATATCCATGGCATATTGTTCAATGATTTTGGGGTTAAAGGGATCGCCATTGCGTTGGTCGCCCAACAAGGCTTCTCCAGAAAGTTTTAGCAGAATGCGTTTGTACTTAGGAAGCATAGTTGCAGTTATTTATGCAAATAACCTTAATTTTTCATGAGCAACCAAAAGGAATAGGTCAATTAGCCTTGGTAATCAGCCAACAAAGCATGAAGTTCAAGATCATTTATATGCTACTCTGGATAGTCTGGACTGGCCCATCTCTATGGGGGCAAGCAGGACCAATTGTTCGTCAACCTATTGAAATTGCATTGGTCAGTGATACACAGGCACCATTGGGAATAGAAAAACTCTGGCACAAGAGCCATCAAAACAAACTGGCAACCAAAAAAATCTTTGAAGCAATAGGTTTGCAAAAGCCAACTGTCTTGCTGATTTTGGGCGATGTGGTATCACTGGGTTCCCAAGAATCAAAGTGGAAAGAAATAGATCAATACCTGAGCCTCCTTAGAAGCCAAGGCATTTCTATTGCTGCATTATTGGGTAATCATGATCTGATGTATTCCAGCTCAAAGGGTGAAGCCGCTTTTCTAAAGCGATTTCCAGATCAAGTCAATACCGGCTTTTATAAAGTCTATGACTCTATTGCCTTTCTCATGCTCAACTCCAACTTCAAGACCCTTAGTCAAGACCAACAAAACAAACAATTGGCCTTTTATACCCAAACCCTTCAAGCATTGGATGCTGATCCTGCCATAGTTTGTGTAATGGTCACTTGCCATCATTCACCCTATTCCAACAGTAGCGTTGTTGGGTCAAATCAATCTGTTCAGCAAGCTTTTATACCTGCTTATCTCTTATCCAAAAAAGCAAAGTTGTTTGTAACGGGTCATTCGCATCATTTTGAGCATTTCAAAAAAAATGGGAAAGACTTTCTGACGCTAGGTGGTGGTGGAGGCTTACACCAATCTTTGGTAAAATCGGAAAAAAGGATGCTATCAGAAAGCAAGGATTATGATCCTGAATTTCATTATCTGAGTTTGATTAGAAGAGGAAATCAATTGTATTTGCAGTCTAAATACTTAGATGACAGTTTTCAACGTTTTGAAAATGGCTATCATTTTGTAGTAGAATAGTCTTGCATAGACTATTGTATTATATTTGAAAACAGGTCATCATCCCTATTATGTTAAAAAACGCATCCCCACACTGCGCTTGGATAAACCCATCTTTCAAAAACATCCTGTTTTGTATAACAGTATGTTGTTTCTTTTCCATTAAAAGGGTGAATGCCCAGTCTGATGGTTTTTCCATCACATCAAAAAGTTTTCTTTTACCACAACCTCAATCCAAGGGAAAATTTACGCAAGCCTTTTCTATTTATTATGTAGTGCCACCCAGAATCTGGACCCTAGATATGGTGAATGCTCCTATGTTTAATTATAGTGCCAAATACAGTTTGGGTAAAGGATTTAATCTACAAGGCGGACTTTCCTCTTTAATCATTTCAAACCGATTCAATTTTGGACCTTTTTGGAACCACCAGTTTGGAAAAAACTATCTGGGCATTGGCTACCAACTAGGATTCAATTTGGGTATGCTCAATCATTTTGGTTTTGAATCAACCCTCACCGGTTGGGAGCAACAACCATTCATTACTTGGGGGCATGATTTTGGCAAAACTGCCTTAACCGTGCGGGGCGATTTCTATTATACCAGCAGTATGAATGTAAGCCATGGGGGCAATAAGATTCCTTATAACAGCGGTTTTATCAATGGTGGCAGCATTACCACCAGTTTTGAACAAAGACTTTATAAACAGAAAACCATGTCATTGGGTTTGAAGATTAATTATTTGCGCTACCATATTCTGGCTTGGCCGGCATTACCCGTGAATAGTTATCGATATATTTTTCCTGAATTCCAATTAGGATTAAATCTCTAAGGGCATGAAAGCAATTATTACAAATACATTAGCCATACTGCTCTGCTTCTTGCTCACAACAGGATGCAGAAAGAACTTGATTACCATCCCCCCGGGATCCAAAGATGAGAACCTGGTGAATACCCAATCCATTCCTGGTAGCACTATGAAAAAAATGGAGGGGATTTATACCCTTGCTGCTGGTTCAAATGAACTGGGGGAGCAGTTTGTTTGTAAAGTTTCACGCTACAAGGTTTCTTTTTTTAGTAATAAGGAAGGCATTTTTATCATTTTAAAATATGGTAAGGCCACTGATGGTTCTATTCAGTTTTCTGGCTTTTGGCGATATTCAGAAAAGAAAGATCAGGGTAATATTCAGTTTGCAATAACTCCAGCAAATGGCGCAACGGATTTATTAAATGGCATTATCAATAATTTAAAAATCACGGGTGTCAATGGTAGCAGTATGCAACTCCAATACCTGCGTAAATTTTCAGACAAAGCGTTAAGCAAAGATTTTATGATCATGGCCCACCATGGGGTACAAACCACATCTGACCCACCATTTGCTGAAAACTCTTTGCTCAATGTATTGAACGATGAAGACTATGGTTGCCGAGGTTTAGAATTTGACGTGCGCTTGACCAAGGATAATGTTCCCATTTGCGTACACGATGCCACTATTGATACCAGACTAACATTGAAAGGACCATTGTCAGGTGCATGGGACCAATACAATTTCTCCTTAATCAGTTCCTATGTAACCCTGATTGATGGACAAAAAGTTCCTTCTGTAGAACAAGTACTGAATGCCTTTATAGATAGCACCAATTTGACGTATTTGTGGTTAGACATCAAGGGTAATCCAGATATTTTCAAATACTTAGAGCCTGTGATTAGAAAGGGTTATGCCAGAGCAGCTGCTCAGAACAGAACAGTACATTTTATTGCAGGCATGCCTTCGGCCGATGTAATTGCTGAGTACAAAAAACAACCCAGCTATGCTAGCCTTCCTACCCTTTGTGAGCAATCTGTGGAATTAGCCATTGAAAACGGAAGTAAATATTATGCCCCAAGATTTACTGAAGGGTTGGTATTGGATGCGGTTCAAAAAGCAAAGGCCAATGGGATTAAAGTATTGAGCTGGACATTGAACGATAAAAATATGATTCGCAGTTATTTAGTGAACGGACAGTTTGATGGCATGATCTCAGATTATCCCGCTTATGTGGTTTATGATTATTATACTTTGTTTTAAAGATCGAAGATGAAAAGAGCAATGTTGTTGGGATCTGTTTTATTAATGGTACTAGCCAGTACTATTGCTTTGAATGCCCAAGACTTGAGCAATGCCGCCAAACCCAAGAAACATCGCTTTAGCATCTATGCCGGAATGGGGCCAAGTTTCTATTTTAATAATTTAGAAGTCTCTAAGCAATACGTGCGTGAATTCAACTTTGCATTTGTAACCCGTTTTATGTGGGAGCCAGGGCATAACTTAAGTCTGGGATTAGAAACAGGCTACAATGGTTTGTATAGCATCAAGGAAAACCCAACTGTGGTGAGTCAAGTAAAAATTAGCAATGCAGCCATTCCTATTCAATTGGTCATCTCCATGAAATTCTTACAAGACTTTTATGGCAGTTTTACCATGGGTCAATCCATCTTACTCAATAAAGTCTATACCAAAACACCATTGGGTGAGCAAAGATCAACCGCTACCAATCTTTCGCTGGGCGATTTTGGTTTAGCAGCAGGATACAAAAAATCCATTAGCCCACGTCTCTATCTTGGTGCAGAACTCAAGGGTTTTTATTCCTCTAAATTGGACGATAAAAATTTGGGATTGGTTTTTCTAACAGGTTATCGGTTCTAATTGACTATCACTTATAGTGTGTTACAAAGGAAAATGATAGCTGCTGGTCCGGTCAGATACTGCCTTAAATGGTGTGTTATTCTCATCAATAATTTTAAAGGTCTTATCTAAATCCCAAATCATGGCTGGTATACCAAACTGCTTCATGATATACATGACATCCTTAAAATAGTTCTCCCTGAATTTCAAAGGAATACTTGCCATAGAACCAGTTTCAGTACAAATGATTGGCACATTGAGTTCTTTCATCCAATTATAAACAGACCTAATTTTTCCTTCTATAAAATCCTTATTCCCTTTTTCTGAATAATGCTCATAATTATATTTCATGTCTGCCGTCATTTTGCGTTTTGGCATAGGGGGCATTTCTTCATTTGAAAAAGGAAAGGGAAGGTCTTTGATATAGGTTTTTTCAGGATCCCATGCCGCGCCTTGGTGCGTAAAAATATAGGGTTCGTAAAAATGAAACGCATAAATGATTTTATGGTCGTTGGGAATTTTTTTCATTTTTAACAAGGCACTTATCCCATTATAATTTGTAGAACCAATAATCCAATACCTATCTACATCTTTTGGGCGCAATAATAACATCATCCCTCTTTTTGAATACCGCCAATCTATAACTTCTAATCTTGGGTCATTATACAATCCAAAAAACAAACGGTCATAGCCTATTCCTTTAAAATGTGCCAATACTTGGCTCCACATATCAGCAATTCTAATGACTTCTTTTGGTTTGTTTTGCTTTTTATAAAGAGTTCCAAAATGATAGGTGATATTTAAAACCATATTCTTTGACTCAACAAAATCATAGATTTCAGATAATACAAATAATAAATTTGTGTCTATCTGATTGGTGCCCGGCAATAGAAATTCATCAAAAGATACGGGTAGTCTAATGGATGTAAAACCAAGTTGGTGTGCCAAAGAAATTTTGTCAATTACCTTCCTATAATTATCTATCCTGTACGCTTCTTCCTTCCAATACTTTTCAAAAAAGGAGATATTTACCCCAGCTTTAAATTTATTGACAATTGCTTGTTGAAATTCTGGGATATTCTCTTGAGCGTTGGTATTGCAAAATAGTAGTAGAAATGCAATACAATAGATAGTACGCATAATATGAATTGAAGCAAATGAAACTAGTAAAAATTTCCTTGAATCTTGAGAGAATAGACCCTACTAAATGTACCACTCATCTATCAAGTATGAATTGTACTATTCTTACAATTACTTTCAATTAATACATATTGCGGAATTATTTCAGCAGCCAGATTATTTTTCAAAACTATTGACCCAATTGGAAACTGCTCCAATGGGGCGTTTGTCTCCATCAATGATTTTAAAGGTTTGGTCTAAGTCCCAAATCATAGCGGGTATGCCATAGCTTTTCATCACATACATCACGTCATTGAAATAGTTTTCTCTGTACTGTTTGGGAATAGTACCAATGGCGCCTGTTTCTGTACAAATGACTGGGGCTTTATTTATTTGTATCCATTCATTGACAAGTCTAATACGTTCGTCAATAAATGCCCTACTTGCCCTTTCTGAATAGTGATCATAATTATAGTGCATATCGGAACTCATTTGCCTATTAGGTTTGGGAGGCATAGATGTGGGTTCATAAGGATAAGGTAAGCCTTTGATAAAGGTTTTTTCCGGATCCCAAGGTGCGCCTTGATGTGTAAATAAATAGGGTTGATAAAAATGAAAAGTATAAATGATTTTGTTATCGCCCGGCACTTTGCGTAATTGAACCATGGCGTCAATGCCATTATAATTGGTAGAACCTACAATCCAATAACGATCTAAATCTTTGGGTCTTAATAAAAACATCAAACGATTTTTGGTTGAACGCCAGTCTTCAATAGAGATCCGCGGTTCATTATACAAACCAAAAAACAATCGATCATAACCCTTGCCTTTGAATCTAGTAACCACTTGACTCCACATATCTGCAATCCTATCTGCTTCCTTTGCTTTATCATCTTTTTTATACAGAGAACCATAGTGATAGGTAATGATTAGGTTCATATTTTTAGACGCCACAAAATCATAGATCTCTACTAAATCATCTAATAATTGTTTGGTGATGTTATTGGTACCTTTCTCTAAAAAATTATCATAGGCAACTGGCAGGCGAATACTGGTAAAACCCAATTGATGCGCCAATGCCACTTTGTCCATTACTTTTCTATAATTCCCCAATAAGTATTCTTCCGGTTTCCAATAGTTTTCAAAAAAACTAATGTTGACTCCAGCTTTGAATTTTGCTTGTAATGCTAATTGAAAATCAGGGATGTTTTCTTGAGAATGTGCAGAAACCAAACAAAGTTGACATAACAAATAGTATATGCCAATGGCAAAGCGCTTGTTTAGGGGTAGCATTCTGGTTGATTAATTCATTTGAAAATAAATAATTTATACATTTTTACAAAAATTAAAATACTTATTACAATGGTATTTAAATAGAAATAGTTGGCTTGGGTTTGACAAGAGACACAGAAAATGTGTATTTTCAAAAATCAAATTTGTTTCCCACTATTGATTAATCCCTATTATTTATGTCAAAGAAAAAAATCTTACTAGCAGCAATTGCCATCCTGCTAATAATTTCCTGTAAAAACACCTCCAATCCCAATGGGGCTGACGCAATTTATTATGGAGGTGATATCATTACCATGGAAGGGGATTCAGCTAACTATGTAGAAGCCATTGCTTTAAAAGCTGGAAAAATTGTTTTTACTGGAACAATGGCTGAAGCAGAAAAAATGAAGGGTGATAGTACCAAAATGAATGACCTAAAGGGCAAAACCTTGGTACCAGGTTTTATTGATGGACACGCCCATTTTGCAGGTTTTGGCGCACAAGCTGTTGCAGCCAATTTATTAGCTAGCCCAGATGGAACTGTGAATAGTATTCCAGAACTGATTCAAGAATTAAAAAAATGGCATCAAGAAAATGGGACTAGTAAAACCAATGGATGGATTATTGGAACTGGATTTGATGATGCCGTTTTAAAAGAAAAAAGATTCCCAACCAAGGAAGACCTAGACCAAATCTCCAAAGAGATTCCCATTTGCATCATCCATATTTCAGGACATTTTTGTGTGCTCAATTCCAAGGGTCTTGAACTGAGTAAAATAACCGCAGCAACAAAAGATCCTGCGGGTGGACTAATTCGCAGGGTTAAAGGTTCTCAAGAACCCAATGGAGTTTTGGAAGAGATGGCAGGCATACCCATCTTTTTCTCATTAATCAATCCAAGTGATCCTGCCATTGCAGAATATTATATGGATAAGGCACAGGAGATGGCATTGAAATATGGATACACCACCGCACAGGAAGGTAGGGCCATGACCAATCATGAAAGCTTAGCTGCCTATGCAGAAAAAGGGAAATTCAAAATAGACATAGTTTCATATGTAGACTTTATGTATTCAAAATACATGCATAGCAAATGGAATAGCAAAGACTATCAAAATCACTATCGCATTGGGGGATTAAAAATGACCCTAGATGGATCGCCGCAAGGTAGAACAGCATGGAGAACCATCCCATATTTGATTCCACCCGATGGAGCTAAACCTGGATACAAGGGCTATGCCACCATTCCTGAAAATAAAAAGGTAATGGCTATTTATGATTCTGCATTTTCAAATAACTGGCAGATCATAACCCATGCCAATGGTGATGCGGCGATTGATCAAATGATTCAATGCATGAAACCCGCAGCAGCAAAATATGGTAACAAAGACAGAAGAAGCGTGTTGATTCATGGACAATATATAAGAATGGATCAGTTAGATAGTATGAAAAAATTGGAAGTAGTGGCATCTTTATTTCCCATGCATACTTTCTATTGGGGAGACTGGCACAAACAAATCATTGGTGATTCATTGGGCAACCAAATTAGTCCCATTAGAACTGCTCTTAATAAAGGTTTACACGTGACTAGCCATACCGATGCACCCGTTGCATTCCCCAACCTAGCCATGATTTTATGGACCACCGTAAACCGTGTTTCAAGAAGCGGTGCTGTCATAGGTGCTAGTGAAAAACTATCCCCATATGAGGCACTAAAGTCCATTACCATCTGGGGAGCTTACCAACACTTTGAAGAAAATAGAAAGGGCAGTATTGCAGTTGGAAAACTGGGTGATCTAGTAGTATTATCAGACAACCCATTGAAAATAGATCCTATGAAATTGAAAGACTTGGTGGTATTAGAAACCATCAAGGAAGGGAAATCAATGTATAAAAAGTAAGTCTAGAAAATAAATAATAAAGCCGTCTCCATAAAAATGGGACGGCTTTTATTTTACATCAATTTGTAATCATCAGTTTATTGCTTATACCTAAATGAAAAGAATTTTTTAAAAGTTCCAATTGTTCCGTATTTGTGTTCCGGATCTTTATTAACCACTTTTTTAATAATGGTTTTGCAATAGGTAGGTTGCTGATATTGGTTGTAGCTATAGGAAAACTGAATGATGTCTTTAAACGGCGAATCAGTTTCTCCCCTTTCAATAGAATACATTAATGGGTTATTCAGATTCAAATAATGCCAGTTAATTTCTGTTCCATCTTTGTGATCAAAAGTAGGAGATAGCCGTAACAAATCATCATCATCATTATAGCTGAAACTGATTTTTTCGTTTGAAAGTAGTGGAGCTATATTTAATTGATGCAATGGATTAATGGCTTGATCAAATTTGGTAAAAGTAAAATATGATCTAGGATAGAATCTGAAATCCATAATATGTTCTACTGATTCATCCTTTATATTTTTTTGGTTACCAATTGTAAAATGATTATAATAAATATTGGGTGGATGATATGTAGTTGAATCCTTTTCACTTAGATCCAATTCATGAGTCACTTCAGTTGGCGTCTGTACAAAAGTGGCAACTCGTGCATTTTCTTTCAGTTGATCAAATAGAGGATAAACGGAACTGTCACCAATGCGTTTGCCGTTTTTAAATAGAAAATATTGCAATTTTTTGTACTCACCATCTAGTTCTCCAGTTTTATCATCATAACCATAAGAATCTATTAGCATTGCAAAAGGAATCTGTTCTTTTTGACGATATTGAAATATTTGAACCTCGATTTTTCTTTCAATTGTACTAGTTTTATTCTCGGGCCCTTTTTTTATTTCAATTTCTTTTTCTGTGATACTACTGACCCTTTTTAATTGGTCGTATTCAAAAACAAATGCTTTACATTTTCCTTTAACTGTATCGCTGGTAATGCTTTCAATCAGGGGTGCAGCTTTTTTTGAAGTAGGCTTTACTTGAGCAGCAGTAATAAAAGGGATTAAACTGAATAACAATAGGAATTTCTGCATAAAATGTAGGAAGTAATTTGATAATGATAAGTTTAAATCAGTCTATTGTTTATATCTAAACGTAAATGACTTTTTATAAGTGCCGGCTAATCGGCCATCATGTTTTTTGAAAATCTTCTTGACCAAAGTTTTGCAATAGGTAGGTTGATGATCTTGGTTGTAAGAATAAGATAACTCAATAATGTCTTCAAACGGAGACTCGGTTTCTCCTCTTTCAAAATTTAAATTCATAGGATTATGCTGATTCAAATAATGCCAGTTAAATTCAGTGCCAAGACCATCAATACATTCGCCGATTTGTTGCATTTCATCTGAACCAAAACTTAGGGTAATCTTTTCGTTTGAAAGTAGTGCTGCAATATTTAGTTGATGTAATGGATTAATGGCTTGGTCATATTTATTAAACGTAAAATATGCTCTTGGATAAAATCTATCTTTATACTCAAGTTCTGATGATTCAAAATCAATATTATGTTCTTTATTAATGACAAAAGAATCATTGGAAATATTTTGTGAAGGATATTTTTTTGGTCCAATGATAACTAGATCCAAAACACGCACTACGGTTGAATCTGTCTGTGCAAAAGACGCTACTCTTTTTTGGGCCCTTTTATTATCAAATTTTGCATCTTTTACAAGTTGCACATATTCCTGATAAATAGTACTATCGCCAATTCGTTTGCCATTTTTAAATAGAAAATACTGTAGTTGTTGGGTAGGCCCAACTCTATCTCTAATCATTCTTATATCCTCATAATCATAATTAACAATACGCCTTGCAAAAGGAATCTGTTCGTTGTTATGATATTGAAAATGTTGGTTTTGAATTACCTTTTCTGATCCAGTTATTCCGTTTGCTGTTTTTTTTGTTTCATACAACATCAATGAAATAGAAGTCACTCTTTTCAATTGATCGTATTGAAAAAAAATAGTTTTATATTTTCCATTGACGGTATCACTAACAATGCTAACTAGAAGTGGGGTATTTGTTTCAGGTAATGACTTCATTTGAGCGCCGCAAAAAAAGGGGACCAAGCTTAATAGCAACAGAAATTTCTGCATATAAATGTAGGGGTGTGGTTACAACTAAAAATAAGAAATAATCATGGACATAAAAAAGGCTGCCTCAAAGAGACAGCCTTTTTAAAGTATTTGCTAGAATATTATCCCAAAGCAACGCGTACAAACTGGGTAACTTTCAAATCAGCGTTAACTGATTTCAAATATTCACCAACAGTTTTGCCACCGTCTTTTACAAAAGCCTGGGCCAACAATGTGTTCTCTTTAAAGAATGCGTTCAATTTGCCTTCAGCAATTTTAGCAATCATTTCGTCTGGTTTACCAGCCATTTTAGGATCAGCTTTCATGGTTTCAACCACAATAGCACGCTCTCTTTCAATAGTAGCAGCAGGAATTGAATCTGGATCAACAGCCAAAGGATTCATAGCAGCAATTTGCATTGCTACGTCTTTACCAGCTTCAGCAGCATCAGAACTTAAACCAACCAATACACCCATGCGGTTTGCACCGTGAATATAAGAAGCTACATAGTTTGCTTCAATGCGCTCAAATTTAGCAACACCAATTTTCTCACCAATAGATGCCAATTTATCGTTGATCAAGTCAGAAACCTTAGCACCGTTTACAGTTACTTCATTCAGTTCTTCTGCGCTTTTCACGTTGTTAGCAACGGCAGCGTCAGCAATGCTTTGTGCAAATGCAACAAAGTCAGCGTTCTTAGAAACAAAGTCAGTTTCGCAGCTAATGCAAACAACAAAACCAGTTTTGTTATCAGAAGAAGTCTTAGCAATGATCACACCTTCTTTGGCTTCACGGTCGCTACGCTTAGCAGCAACTTTCTGGCCTTGCTTGCGCAACCAGTCAATAGCGCCTTCAAAATCGCCATTGGTTTCAGTCAATGCTTTTCTGCAGTCTAGCATACCAGCTCCGGTAGCTTGACGCAATTTGTTGATTTCTGCTGCGGTAATAGTTACAGTAGACATATAATTATGTTATTAAGGTTATTAAATGTAAGAGGGCAATTTACATTGTCTTGCAATGCATCCCTGTTAAGAAAAAATGAACTAGGACTCAATCTATAAAAGATGGGTCATTATGCCTTCTCCCAAAGGAGCACGACGTAATGACCCAATCAATTGATTCCTTACTATCGGCTTCCACCACCACCAGCTGGCCTACGGTTTCCGCTGCTTGGAACACGACGCTTAGGTGCGCCACCAGGACCACCAGCAGGTGCACCTGAATTAGCTCCACCTCTTCTGCCACCACGACCAGCTTCAGCTTGAGCTTCAGCTTCTAGGCGACGAGCGCGAGTTTCATTTTCGTTATTGTTGTCATCTTCACTATCGTCATCTTTAGAAGCTTGACGTTCAGCCAAACCTTCTGCAATAGCAGCTACAATGTAGTTAGTGATGATAGCAATAGATTTGGTAGCATCGTCATTAGCAGGTACTGCAAAGTCAACCTTGTTAGGATCACTGTTAGTATCTACCATACCAAATGTGGTAATGCCCAAACGCTTAGCTTCAGCCAAAGCAATATGCTCGTGACCAATATCAACCAAGAACAAAGCGGCTGGTAGGCGACCCAATTGAGCAATACCGCCCAATACCTTTTCCATTTTTTCTTTGTCGCGTGTTAAAGTCAAACGCTCTTTCTTAGTCAAGCTTTCTGCGCTTCCATCAGCCAACATTTTTTCAATGCTCTGCATCTTCTTTACGCTCTTACGAACAGTGTTGAAGTTAGTCAACATACCACCTAACCAACGTTCAGTTGCATAAGGCATGTTAACACGCTTAGCGCATTCGCTAACTATTTCTTTAGCCTGTTTTTTAGTAGCTACGAACATGATCTTCTTACCACTTTTGGCAATTTGTTTCATGGCCGCTGCAGCTTCCTGCAAATGGTCTACTGTTTTGTTCAGGTCAATGATGTGAATACCTTTCTTCTCAGCAAAGATGTAAGGCAACATCTTAGGGTTCCACTTCTTTTTCAGGTGACCAAAGTGTACGCCGGCCTCCAGGAGTTGCTGTTGTAATGAAGTGTTATTTTCCATTGTATGAGTTTGAAATTTTTAATTTGAAATTTGAAATTGAGGTGTTGACATACCGTTTGAACAGCAATATCAAATCCCAAATATTAACGTTTAGAGAACTGATAGCTTCTACGTGCTTTCTTATGACCGAATTTCTTACGTTCAACACCACGTGGATCACGCTTCAGTTGACCGGCAGCTTTCAGTGCAGGACGCAATTCGCTATTCACTTCCAACAGCGCACGAGCAATACCTAATTTAGCAGCTTCAGCTTGACCTTTCAAACCACCACCAGCGGCGTTGATTACTATGTCAAACTTACCAACAGCATCGGCAGTCTTTAAAGGCGCTTCTACCTGATTTTGCAGGTAAACCAGCGGAAAATAGGCTTTGTAATCCTTGTCGTTTACAGTGATCTTACCATCGCCCTTGCTAATGAACACACGGGTAACAGCTTCTTTACGACGACCAACTGCGTTTTTTTGTTTTTCCATTATAGTTTGTTTGGAATGTGTTTAAATTAGAATTTCAGTTCTTTAGGTTGCTGAGCAGTATGAGGATGTACAGCACCTGCATAAACGAATAATTTCTTAACCATTTTGCGACCAAGTTTGTTTTTAGGAAGCATGCCTTTAACAGCTCTTTCCATTAAAACTTCAGGACGACGCTTGATCAAGTCTTCAGCAGCTTCCTGCTTTTGACCACCTGGGTATCCAGTGTAGTTCATGTAAACTTTGTCGTGGAATTTGTTACCAGTCAACAAAACCCTCTCGGCGTTGATAATGATCACATTGTCTCCGCAATCTACGTGAGGAGTGTAATAAGCTTTGTTCTTACCGCGAAGAACAGCAGCAATCTTTGAAGCCAAACGACCTACGGTTTGATTAGTGCCGTCTACAACATACCAATTATGTTGAACGGTAGCCGCGTTCGCAGACTTTGTGGTGAAATGGAGTTTGCTCATAATATTTCTTTTTAAATGACCCGGTGCTATCCCACCGGTCTGATGTCCCCAATTTATTCGGGGGGGCAAAGGTAGGGGCCAAGAGACTTAAATTCCAAGCTTTTTGAAAACTATTTTCACAGACACCTTTGTAACTAATTGATTTTCAATAATAATTTTGAATGTTTTTTTAAATTAGTTGTTCAAATGATTGATTTTGTTGGGTTTTAAGCACCTTTGGAAAAAGAATCCATGGGTTTTCGCAAGTTTCAGGCCGATGCCATTTTTACTGGAACCGAGTTATTGGGGGCAGATCAGGTCTTGATCATGGACCAACACGGGGTGGTGGAAGCCATTGTGCCAGTCAGCGAAGCCGGAGAAGAGATTCAATACCAAAGGGGCTGGCTAAGCCCAGGATTTGTGAACGGCCATTGTCATTTGGAGCTGAGCCATATGAAGGGGCTGATTCCCGAGGGCACTGGTCTGGTAGATTTTATCCTGTCCATATTATCGCTCAGGCATTTTCCGGAAGACGAGATTTTACAAGCCATCAGTGACGCAGAAGCGTCCATGATTCAAAATGGCATTGTAGCCGTTGGCGATATCAGCAATAATGCCACCAGTTTTACTCAAAAATCCAAGAACAACCTGGCTTGGCATACATTTTTAGAGATTAGCGGATTCTCCCCTCAAATAGCATCAATGCGTTTTGAACAAGGTCTGGCTGCTTATCGGCAGTTTGAGCCATTGCAGGGCGATGCCTTCCGTTTGAGCATGGCCGCACACGCACCCTATTCCGTGTCCAATGCCTTATGGGAATTGATGGCGCCATATTATCATGGCAAAACCACATCCCTTCATAACCAAGAAACCGATTTTGAAGACGATTTTCTGGGCTACCATAAAGGAGACTTTACCAGACTCTATAATCTATTAAAAGTGGATACTAGTTTTTACCATCCCACTGGAAAAAGCAGTCTACAATCCGTGGCGCATCATTACGCAGGAGCCAAACAAGTATTGCTGGTGCACGATACTTTTACCAAGGAAGCAGATCTTGATTTTATTGCAGCATTATCAGAGGCGCAGCAAACCCAATATCATTTCTGTTTGTGCGTGAATGCCAATCTATACATCAACAAAGCACTCCCACCCATTGAACTCTTGCGTCAAAAAAACTGTAATATGGTTTTGGGTACGGATAGTTTGGCCAGTAATCAACAACTGAGTATTCTTTCAGAAATCAAAACCATACAAAAACATTTTCCACAGATTCCACTCACAGAAATTTTGCAATGGGCTACCCTTAACGGAGCCAAGGCCCTTGGTTTTGACAAGCGCCTTGGTAGTTTTGAAAAAGGAAAACAACCTGGAATGGTTTGGATCAAAGAAGCATCAATGTTTGATAATAAATAGATTGGTTTCAGTATCTAATTGAAAGGCTTCTATTTGCAAGTTTTGTTGACCTTCAACTTGATTCATAGAATACAGATCATCTAAGCCATTCGAAAAGAATCCAATGTTCTCATTTCGTATAACAATATAATCAGTAACCGAGAATGTATTGTCAAAACTCGGATTTGCTTTATTTATTAAACAAATACAATCCTTACTCTTATAATAGATTTCTGTGTTTGACCCTACTATGCCCTTTTTGAATAATTTTTGGTAATACCTACTATTCACTAGATAAAAATGATTGGCTTTGAAAATTTTTCCAAGTTTGCTACTGTCTTGCTTTGCATCTTCCAGCAATAAATTAATTTCCTCAACACAGCTTCTGTATTTTTTATACTGATATACCTGTTTTGCATATTGCCCAATTACGTAAACTAATACAACAGCAGCTATCAGTACTATTGAATTTTTCATAGGCTATTTAATATATCACTTCTTGTAAAATAAAAAGGTCTAAATTTTTACAAACTTTGCAGCATAAAATCAATTTAATCTTTACCCATTTTAATTGTTGCATTTTTTGAAACATCTTCTCTGCTAATATAAGGCAGTGTATATTTTTGATCTGTTAGATACTCCTTCCATCGCCAAAAGCAAACAGGGTTTTTCCAAAAATTCCTATACAAGAGCGTATCGTTATTAGGATGTGTTGTTCGTTATTCATCTGAAACTGTTGTTCAAGTAAATTCTTCAAAAGTAATACCTGTAAACTTTGAATCTAAAATTATTTGCCTCAATTTTTCAGATACAATATAGTTATTAGCATCATACATATGTCTAATACTAAAGAAATCTGGCTTATGGGTTTGATTGAAACTTATTTTCGAAATTTTTATATAATTCACCCCAAATTCTTTTTCCAGAAGTTCTTTATACTCTTCAATATTTTTTACCGAAATAGAAATTGTTTCACTTAAGTCTCCTTTTTGTACCTGTATTATTGAATTTTCAAAATCAATATATTCATCTCTGCTTATAAGAGGTCCTAAGGCCCAATATTTGAATTCTCCATTTTTAGTAATTACAGTTGTTTCAAAATTAAATAAGTCTTCCCTTAATGAATACATTATAAGGATGTCTTTTAACCTTTCACTTACTAATAACGAAAATGAATAGAATCCACTATGACTTAGCAAATCAGTAAGCTTGGCACTATTTTCTAAGATTGGAGTTGGATAAACAAATTTTTTGGGAATTATTGCATCGGGGTTCCACAAATTACGGAAAATAGATTCTTCTGGCGAGTAGTGAATAGATCTTATAGACTGAGGAAAAGTTCTGCCAATTTCCTTTGTTGTACTATATTTAATTGAATAATATTTCATAAATTTTATTGAAAGCTTATTTGTCCTATTGGTACATTTTCATGTGTCAAAAACCAATTTCTAATTTTTAATTGTAATTCCATAAGTTTTTCAGCTGCTTTTGCATTGTATACTTCAGGTGTGGAAATGAAAGGTAAAAGCTCATTTTCAATTAAGTTAAGTTTTGTTGTTATATATGATGTATAAATATTGTGCTGAGCTGTTGCTTGGTTTAATTCATTTAAAAGTGGTATTCCATTTGAAGGTTGACTTATGTGAAATCTAGACAAACTTTTTGCCGCGGCTTGTACAACTTTATGAAAACTTAATTTTATTGGTACTAAATGATGGGCCTGGTGTGATTTTAAAGTTAGTCCAATTACATCTCTTAATATGGATTCTTTTTGAAATATAATTTCAGTCCCAGTTGCAGTTTTAACCTCTAATAAAAATAATTTAATTGATTTATTAAATGGTGAAATAATCTCTTTTGCAAGTACTCGTACTCCTGAAGATCCAGGTATAAAAGCTAGAGCTAAATTAATTGATGCACTCGAACCATTTCCTTCATATAAATATAATGCGCCATCAATTAATATTGATTCTATGGCATAAGTAAACATAAACATTGCAAGACTTATGTGATAAGCAGCTTTTTGCGAATGAATTAAAACTTTCGTTGAATTCCAATTGGGATGTTCTTTTCTAATTATTGCAGCATTAATGGAGGACCATACCATATATTTTATCATTAATGGATCACGTGGATCTATCTCTGGAATATATTTAGAGATAATTCCAGCTCCAGTGGTATCGTCATAATTTTCATGTATACCGGCTTTTCGAAAATCGATAGTAATTAAAGTGGCTCGAATTACAGCATCAGTAATTTCATCCTCTTCAGATAAAACTGCATTTAATTCATTTACAAATGATAAACTCGCTGAGTTACTAAGCCAATCAATTTGTTCTGTTGTAAGATTTGGAATTTTATTCAATAATGATAATACTGGTCGACTTTTACCTTGGATAGTTTCTTGGTTATATAAACTTGCATCTGGATCGGTCCAAGGTGGCAAATTCGGTGTATTGCCTGCTTGATTTAAATTTGAAAATGATGTTCCACCAGAAGTTGCATTTGAATTAAATAAATAACTGTCATTCATTTGACTGTTATCTGTAAAATTATAAGATGGCCCATTAGTTGGAGGTGGAGCAGTACCATAATTTGCATTAGTCCAAGGTGTGATATATGTAATTAAAGCCCCGTTACAGTTCCCAATTAAAAAATGCATATGAAATCCATATTGAGTGTAACCAATTACAAAGAAAAAATCAAATTCCATTACTGGTGTATAAGTTTGACTTATACAATCGTCTCCCTGGGATTTTTTAACAATTATTGAATTTGATTGAATTTTATTATTGCTTTTACTATTTAAGTCTACTTTAGAAATTTTAAACTTTACATCATTTTGAGTTCCAAAAGGACTTGGATACTCAGAAATTGATTTTTTATTAATGCTGTTTTCGAGTGCTGATATACCAGCTAACATCATACTACCATTAAAAATGTCTTTAGGTGTTGTAGCAGATTTTTCTAAAATACTTTGCTTATTAAAAACATTATACCTAAATAAAGAGTCTTGAACACGTGTACATAGTATATATGATTTTACATTGTTTGAATTTGTATCTATTAAAGGTATTAGGTATATAGGGGAAACAAAGTCAGCTTGATTATCTACGGTATTTGATTTTGTTTGAGAATTGTCAATATTCAATAAAGCTGGGTGACTTGTAATTGTTTTAT
>JBEAPC010000107.1:0-4144 GCA_041164585.1 Bacteroidota bacterium | reverse complement strand
ATGGCAAACTTGATAATATTGCTGCTGCAGGTTCAATTAGTTCCTCCGCCAATGACATGACCAAATGGGTGAGCATGCAATTAAACAATGGCAAATTAGATGGAAAAACCATTGTGCCATCTGCAGCCATTAGTGAAACCAGAACACCACATTCTATCTTGGGTGATGGTGGCACCCTTTATAACAAAGGACATTTTGCGCTCTATGGACTGGGTTGGTTTATGGAAGAATATGGAGGCAGAAAAGTTGTTTCACACACAGGTGGCGTAAATGGATTTGTAACCAGTGTAACACTCATCCCAGAAGAGAAATTGGGCATTATTGTTTTAACCAACACAGATCAGAATAATTTTTATGAAGCCCTGAAATGGGATATCATGGATGCTTACTTGGGTTTTCAACAACGCAATTATAGTAAGGTATACCTTGGTTTTTACAATAGACAAACCAAGGCAGATACAGAGCGGATTCAGAAGCTGCGCGATACCATTGCCATGAAACAACCGGCAATTCTTCCTTTGAAAAATTTTGTGGGAACTTATGAAAATGAACCTTACGGAACATTGACTATTCAAGAAGAGGGTGATCATTTGCGCGTAAAATTCCAACACCATGAAATGACGGGAAAGCTAGAAGCCATTAGTGGCAACCGTTTTCTGATTAGTTATAGCAATCCCATCTGGGGAGTAGAACCCATTGAGTTTACTATTGTCAACAAACAGGTTAAATCCATCACTATTAAAGTGGCAGGATTTGTAGATTACTTACCTTACGAATTCAAAAAGAAATAAGATGCGCGTACCTTTTCTATTCCTAGCTGCGGGATTTTTGTTCAGCCAGTCTAGTCAAGCCCAACAGGACTATATTAAGATTCATCAAAAAGCCATTTTTGCTGACTCGCACAATGATATCCTAACTGCCTGCATAGAAAAGAAATTATCCATGGATGCAGACTTGACGGGTAAAACGCATTCAGACTTGGCGCGTTTTAAAAAAGCAGGAGTAGACGTTCAGATTTTTTCTGTTTGGTGTGATGGCAATGAGCCCAATCCCTTAGGGTTAGCCAATAGAGAAATGGATAGTTTGGATGCCGTGGTGAAACGCAATCCAGATGCCATTACTATTGTGCATAGCCAAAAAGAATTAAAAGCCGCACTCAAGTCTAAAAAATTAGCAGCCATGTTTGGGGTTGAAGGTGGGCATATGATGAACAATGATCTTGAAAATCTGAATCGCTTTTATGCACGTGGCACGCGCTATATGACCCTGACTTGGAACAATAGCAATCCATGGGCTACATCGGCCATGGATGAGACTACCAAGAAAGACAGTCTGGCCCGCACCCACAAGGGACTGACCGATTTTGGTAAACAAGTAGTACAACGCATGAATGAACTGGGTATGATGATAGACCTTTCTCATGTGGGTGAACAAACATTCTGGGATGCTATTAATACCACTACCAAACCTGTAATTGTATCGCATAGCAATGCTTATGCGCTCTGCCCTATTTTCAGAAATTTAAAAGACGATCAAATTAAAGCGGTGGCCAAAAATGGCGGCGTGATTGACCTAAATTTTTATTCTGGTTTTGTTGACAGTACGTTTAAGAAAAAAGAAGCAAAATTTGTATTGGCACATGCCCAAGAATTAGATGCATTAAAAAAACAGGGCATGGTGCAAGAATACGCACTTTCTGTTTTGGCTGATAAATATGCTAGTGAAGTGACAAGCAATCGACCACCCTTAAGTGCGCTGATGGATCATATGGATTATATAGTAAAACTAGCCGGCATTGACCATGTGGGTATTGGCTCTGACTTTGATGGCATTACTTCTCAACCCCAAGACTTGGATGGCGTTTTGGATTATCCCAATTTGACCAAAGCCATGCTAGAAAGGGGTTATAGCAAAAAAGATATTAACAAAGTGTTGGGTGGTAATCTGCTACGCGTACTAAAAGCCAACGAAAACAAATAACTGAAAAGCTATAATCTATTTCAAAAAAGCATTCACTTTTTGTTGGATGCTTTTTTTTATGGTCTCCCATGTTTGTCCTTTTAAACTTATCGGAGTCTCACTTTCTTCTGCGTCTTCAAAATAAGTAAGTGCATTAGGAATAGAAATGACTAATTGCTGACTTGGGTATTTTTTGGTGTAGGCATCTATACAGTCTTGTATACTATAATGATTCAATAATTCCGCAAGATCCCAAAAGTCTTTTTTCTTTCCCCTGCCTAAAATTGCATTCACTTTCATAGCGAGTATATCATATTCATGATACATTCTTATTCCAGATGTTGTTTCAATTGGAAGTAACAAAGGTTGTGTATAATGTATGATATCAACCTTCACATCATTGATATAGCAAAACAAACCCCATTGTGCTTTTGATCCTGTGTTTACAAAACTGGCTCCAAATTCATTAAATAGAGAAGTAGCAATTGACTCTTTGTCATATTCATTTCCTCCAAACAAATCAAGATCTATAGATAAGCGATGTCCGTATTTCAATGCTAACGCTGTTCCACCAACAAGATGAAAGTCATTTAAAAAAGGTAATTCCATTATCCTTTTTAATAGGGAAAGTGTTTCGGTTTCAATTGTAGAAGTTTGTAACATCTAAAAGCATTTAATGGTTCTTCTATAACTGCACTTGCAAGGTAAATTCTGTCTAAGGGTAAATATTTTGCATTCAACAAGGCAGTTCTGATTCTCTCATCCCCATAATACCTTCTACATTGTCTAATGTCTTCTACATCGCCACGTTCAAAAACTCGCTCAATGATAAATGAGACTTTATCATCATAGTCAAGATTTTCAAAAGCTATATCCCAAAATATGCGCTTATCAAAAACCGGTTTTTGCTTGGTCATTTCCATTAGCCTAAAATTACATGGCTTTTACAGGATCATTGCATTCCGTTATCCAATTTTTAATAAAAAAGGGTATTTTTCAGAAAAATAGGTCCAAATGCATTTGCAAAACCAAACTAAGACAGTTCGCAACTTTCTTTTTCTTCTACTATTCTTCATTTTCCCCCTTCAAATTTGGGCTCAGCCCAGTCAAAAAGAAATTGCCCGATGGGAAAGTACCGCAGCGCAAGTAAGCATTGTGCGGGATAATTTTGGCGTACCGCATATTTATGGCAAGACCGATGCCCAAGCTGTATTTGGTCTACTCTATGCGCAATGCGAGGATGATTTTAATCGGGTAGAGATGAACTATATTGAAAAACTGGGTAGACTCTCTGAAGTAAAAGGCAGTGCAGAATTATACAATGACTTATTAATTCGTTTGATTATTGATAGTACAGAAGCCAAAAAAGACTTTGAAAACAGTCCTACATGGCTTAAGCAATTATTGCAGGCTTATGCAGACGGGATTAATTTTTATTTGTACAAACATCCACAAGTAAAACCGGCATTACTAACTCGTTTTGAACCTTGGTACCAATTACTCTGGACAGATGGAAGCATTGGCGCGATTGACGTTGGAGACGTTACGGTTGGTGAGTTAAAAGCATTGTATTCCGGAGAAACAAATAGTACAGCATACCTTCCATCTCAACCAAAAATTTTTGAAGAACCTCTTCCAAGTGGTAGTAATGGATTTGCTTTTGGCCCCTCCAAAACAAAATCAGGTAATGCCATCTTGTATATTAATCCGCACGTGACTTTTTATTTTAGACCAGAAGTAGCCATGGAGTCTCAAGAAGGTCTGCACGCTTATGGAGCAGTTACTTGGGGGCAGTTTTTTATCTATCAAGGATTTAATGAAAACTGTGGATGGATGCATACATCGGGCTACGCCGATGTGGCTGATCTATACCAAGAACAAGTGCAACAGAAAAATGGTGGCTATGTCTACAGCTATGACAAGCAAGAAAAGAAAGTAGGCGAGAAAACCATTAACATCCAGTATTTGGAGAGTGGGAAAATCTTGTCTAAATCTTTTAAAACTTATTTCACACACCACGGACAAGTAATGGCCAAACGCAATGGTCAATGGATTTCTGTGCGCTCTAATAACCGTTCTTTGAATGCCATTATTCAATCTTGGAAACGCACCAAGGCCAAGGGTTTTGAAGAGTATAAACAAATCATGGAACTGCGTTCCAATACGTCTAACAATACGGTCTTTG
>JBEAPC010000106.1:0-22182 GCA_041164585.1 Bacteroidota bacterium | reverse complement strand
TTGGGTGAAGCCGATTTTACTCCTGCTAATCTTTCTATACTAAGAGCTGGTTTTGAGAAACTATGAAGCTCTGTAGAAAAAATGGGAGAGATTAGTGATGTTGTAAAATCAACTGGTGATTTTACTGCAAAAACAAAAGAAGCTACCATTGCTTTGGGTGCTATCAAAGATGCTACAACGCATGCTAGTCATGCATTAGCTGGATTCCAAGGTGCTTCTGAAGCTACCAAGCATTTCCACGAGCAAGTGCAAGGTCTTACTAAGAACTTATCTTCTTTAAATACGATTTACGAATTGGAATTGCAAGAAAGCAATAACCACTTGAAAGCTTTGAATCAATTCTACGGAAAACTGTCTCAGGCATCAGCTGCTATGACAGGAACTGCAGAAGATGCTATTAGAGCTAAAGAGCAAATTGCAGCATTGGCCAATAACTTGGGTAAATTAAACCAAGTCTATGGCAGTATGTTAACCGCCATGCAAGGCAGGTAATACCAACGCAGTAAATTCAACATTCGTATTTCTAAATAATAGTTAGTATGTCATTACCTAAGGAGCCGCGGCAGAAGATGATCAACATGATGTACCTGGTGCTTACCGCACTGTTGGCACTGAATGTATCCAATGAGATCCTGAACGCATTCAAAACTGTGAACAACAGTTTGAATACTGCCAGTGCCATGGTTGAAAAAAAGAACTTAGATATATTCAAGTCATTCCAGAAAAAATTGGAAGACCCCAAGACCAAGGAAAAGGCAGAAGTCTGGATGCCAAAAGCCCAGAAAGCCAAGGAACTGGCCGATAATCTTTTTAATTATCTAGAATCTCTGAAAGCAGAATTGAAGAATGAGAGTGGTTTGAAAATGGTGGATGGGGTTGAAGATTATAAGGAAGATGATTTGGATGCCGCTACCCGTTTATTTGTAGAACCACCTCCAAGTGGAAAAGGAAGAGGCAAGGAATTGTTTGATCGTTTGAAAGCGTATAAAGAGCAATTGATGGCAATTGATCCAGACATTGCAAAAGAAGTTGGTCCAACACTTCCTTTAGACCTAACACCTCCGCCAACCAACAATAAAAATGTAAAAAACGACCTTTCCTATCTTTATTTTCACATGACCCCAACTGTTGCGGCCATTACCATTTTGAGCAAATTTCAAAATGACGTGAAAAATTCAGAAGCGCAGGTAGTGGAATATTGCCACAAAGAAATTGGTGAAGTAGAATTGATTTATGATGAATTTGCTGCATTTGCCGGAACCAATTCTCAATACCTGATGCCCGGAGAGGAATTAGTGATTACTGCAGGTATTGGTGCTTTTAGTAAAGCTGCTAGACCTTCTATTACCATTGACGGAGCAAATGTTGTTGTAAAAGAAGACGGATCAGCTGAATACAAAACTACTGTTGGAAATTCTGGTTCCAATACCAAAAAAGTAAGAATCTCTTATACCAAACCCGATGGTTCCATTGCTACCGTTGAAAAAGACGTGAAGTATACCGTTGGTGTACCAAGTGGTCTTGTAGTATCTACTGATAAAACCCGTGTATTCTATCAGGGATTAGAAAACCCATTGAGTGTAACCGGTGGTGGTGGAGACGAGAAAGTAAATGTATCAGTAGAAGGTGCAGGTGTGAGTAGCCGCAAAGACGGAGCTGGATTGTATATAGTAAGCTGCCAAAATGTTGGTTCTGCTGTGGTTACTGCTAGTGATGGTAAGAATAACCAAAGAATTACTATCCCTATCAAGCGTGTTCCAGATCCATTGGCAACCGTAGGTGGCAAAGCAGGTGGTCCCATTGGAGCCAATGTATTCCGTGTTCAAAAAGGGGTTGCTGCAGAACTGCGTGACTTTGTGTTTGAAGGCGTTAAATACAATGTAACTTCTTTTACCATTATCTGTACAGGTAAAGGATTTGAAGAAGGACTTGGTGTGGCAGAAGTATCGGGTGCTTATTTTAGTGCAGAAGCGCAGGCTTTGCTAAAAAGATGTCAGCCTGGTTCTACTGTAGTAATTGACGAAATTAAAGTGGTTGGTCCTGGTGGATCAAGACAATTGGATCAGAATATTTCATTTACACTTCAATAATAGGAGTATGAGACAAATTATTTTTAAAAGCTTGGTCATCTGCATGGGATGCTTGGGTTTGGCAAATGCCCAATCTAAGTACAAGACGGGTAATGCGGCCAAACAGCCAGCAACAAAGCCGGCTACAACGCCAGCAGCGGCTCCTGCTACAACACAGCAAAAGCCTGCTACTGCTACCCAACAGAAAACGGGAACTTCTCGTTATCTGAACAATAATGCTAATGCCAACAACGCAGCTGCCAATACAACGCCTGCAACTACTACCAATGACCCAGTTTCTACTACGCCTGCTTCAACGGCCAATGTAACAGTGAGGTATGACACCACTATTGCGGGTGCATTTGATGGTAAAGTTGAACAGTCTTTGCGTAATAACTATGCAGTAGAAAGAAACCTAATCAAGGATCGTAAGCCTTTGGAGTACGATTATATTCGTGAAGACGACCAATTCTGGAGCCAATTTGTTTGGGAAGAAATTGACGCACGCGAAAAAATCAATCAGTCATTTATCTATCCTGGAAAGGATGATAATGGAGACCAACGCTTCTTCTCTATTTTGTTAAGTGCTATTAAGAATGATAGTGTAGTGGCATTCTCTCCAGATAATGATATGTTCCGTACACCATTAACCGCAGACCAGGTGAATAACCTTACTGCTGGTAGTTTGGATACGGTTGATGTAGCTGATCCAATATCTGGAACCGTTGAAAAAGTGATTACTAGAAGACCAAAATTTAGTCCTGATTCAGTGTATACTTTCCGTTTAAAAGAGCAGTGGATTTTTGACAAAGAATCTAGCCGCATGTACTGCAGGATTATTGGAATTGCGCCTATTGCTAAACAAGTAGTGGGAGGTAAGTCTCAGCCACGTACTTTGTTCTGGGTGCATTATCCAGATTTACGCAGAACCCTTGTAAAATTTGACGTGTACAATCCAAAGAATTTTGCAGGCAGAATGTCTTGGGAAGAGTTGTTTGAAAGTAGGTTCTTCTCCTCTTATATTATCAAATCTACCATCAATAACCCAGGTGATAAATACCTGAATGCGTTGATTAAAGATCCTTTGTTCCGTTTGCTAGAAGGACAGAACATCAAGGATAAAATCTTCAACTACGAGCAGGATCTCTGGAGTTATTAATAGGATCTTTCGAAAAAATTCAAAAAAGGGGCCATTTGGCCCCTTTTTTTGGTAAAATCGTCAAGAATTGACGTAAAATAGATAGTTTCTCTTTGTGGATATAATAACAAATGCTTAACTTAGACATGGTTTTTCATAGGATATTGGATTTTAAAAACGGGGCTGGATATTCATCCTGGCCCCTTTTTTATGCTTGATTCTCAATGGAATGAAAATGCGCGTGTACCAATCCTGCTTTCTGAGCACCAATGGCTTTGGCCAAAGTTTCCAAATCCTGTTCCCTTACATTTTTGATTGATCTAAAGGTTTTTAACAACTGATCAGCTGTTTGTTTGCCAATACCTTTAATGGTTTCTAATTCGTTGGCAAGGGTTCCTTTTGAACGTTTGTTTCTGTGAAACGTAATGCCAAAATGGTGCACTTCGTCTCTAATCCGCCTCACCAGTTTTAAACTATCGGAATCCCAGGGTAATTTGATGGATTCTGAATCGCCAGGAAAAAATAATTCCTCAATATTTTTAGCCAAACCCACCACCGTAGTTTTTCCATGTAGGCCTAGTTCGTGAATACTTTGCATAGCAGCGCCTAATTGCCCCTTTCCGCCATCAATAATGATTAATTGAGGAATGGGAAGGGATTCATCCAAGACGCGCTTATATCGCCTATAAACCACTTCTGTCATGGTGGCAAAATCATTAATGCCCTGAACCGTTTTAACATTGTAATGCCGATAGTCTGCTTTACTGGGCATGCCGTTTTTAAAACAGACCATGGCTGATACAGGATAGGAGCCTTGAAAATTACTATTATCAAAACATACTATATGGAGAGGCAACTCGGGCAATTGCAACATGTCTTGCAATTGATACAAGACTTGCTTTTGTTCTATATCGGTCTTGCCTTCTAAATGCAGCAATTGTTTTCTGTGCAAGGACTCTTTAAAATATTGAACATTTTTTTCTGAGAGTTCCAGCAATTTCTTTTTGTCTCCAGCTTTTGGAACAGTAATCTGAATCTCTGGTTCTGGATAGTCTAGTTCAAAGGGTAAAATTAATTCTCTAGAAAGACTATTAAAACTGGTTCTCAAATTGGCAATGGCAAAACTTAATACTTCTTCATCAGACTCTTCTAATTTGGTTTCTAAGGGTACGGTATGCGTTTGTACAATGGTGCCATTTTGTACCATCAAATAGTTTACATAAGCCCACTGAGCTTCTCTGATCATGGAGAAAACGTCTAGATTTTGTAAGTGCTTACTTACTATCACAGACTTGGCGCTATAACTATCTAAATGCTCAATTTTCTTTTTAATCAAGGCTGCTTTTTCAAATTGCATGTCTGAAGCAGCAGCCTGCATTTCTTTGGTAAAATGTGCCGTAACTGCGCCTAGATTGCCTTTGAGCATATTGCGTACTTGCTGCAAACCCTCATTATAATCAGTACTGTCTTGTAAACCTTCGCATGGTCCCTTGCAATTACCTAAATGATATTCTAAACAAACTTTGAATTTGCCTTTCTGAATATTCTTATCCGTTAATGGCAGTTTGCAGGTTCTGAGAGGTATATATTGCTTGATAAAATCAATCAGTTCTCTCACTTTGCCTGCCGAAGTAAATGGACCAAGGTATTCTGAACCATCATTGTATTTGTTGCGGGTTAAAAAGATTCTTGGAAAGGGTTCTTTCTTTACAACAATATAAGGGTAAGTCTTATCGTCCTTTAGGTTGATATTGTATTTGGGTTGGTATTCCTTGATCAAGGAATTTTCCAATAAGAAAGCGTCTTGCTCTGAATCAACAATGGTGAATTGAATGGTTACAATTCTTTGAACCAGTTCATGGGTTTTATAAGTGGTAAAGGTTTTTGAAAAATAAGATCCCACACGTTTTCTCAAATCCTTTGCCTTACCTACATAGAGCAAAACAGCCTCCTGGTCATAGTATTTATAGATACCAGGTTGGTGAGGAATGGTATGCGCTATCTGTTGAAATTCACTGGAAGTCATCTGCCGAAATTATTTTCTAATCCAGTATACAGTAGTGGTTTCATTGCTTCTGCCACCAGCCGTTTCTATGGTTCTAGTAATTTGAAATTGTTTGTTGGCCGTCCAATTATGGTGTTCCATAAAATTGGTATCGGCTTTTTGGAATTCTGAAACAATGAACACCCGCTTCACCATTTTTGTTTGTTCGTCTAAAAGAATGTCCATGTTTTTAACCAAATCACTAGCTTGACTAGCCTTATAGTTGAGCGTGTAACTAGCTGTACTCAGATCTTGGAAAACCGTTTCCGTATAGGAATGTTTTTTGTCTGGCTTGCTAATATCTAAGGATAAGAAGGAAGCCGCCAGTTGTTTGAATTGCTCTTTGCTAATGATATTTGAATCCGTTTTTGTGGCAGTTTGGTGCTTTTGAAAAATCTCAAAATTTCTGAGGTCTACATAAGCTATCTGTTCCTGAATAAAGTCTGCAAGGGGATAAAACTTACTGCTATCTGTTGCTGCCTTTGCACTACTAGTAGCTGGCTTGTTTTTACAAGAAATGATACTTACCAGAAGAAATAGAATAACCCATAAATATTTCATAAGCAAATGTATTCATTCAGCACAAAACTACTGCTGAGGAATCGGTTTGAAAACTGTTAAGGATTGTCTATTTCAATTGCTTGATAAAACCAAGGCGAATGCCATAGTCCATTAAATACTCTGTAATGGGGTATTTGTTGGAATAAGTGGGTAAGTGTTGAAACCTAGCTTGTGGACCCAGGTACCACTGATAAGCGCCAGTTTTATAAGTAAGATTAATACCTACAGCACTATTGATATTCCACTTACGCATGAGGCTATTACCATTGGCATAGTGTTTATAATCAGTAGAAAGTAAGTATAAGCTCTTGTTCAGTGTAAATGTAGGTTGTATAGAAGCTTCTGCGGTGATGCCCAATTTCCTTCCTTGAATTACATCATATTGAAATCCAATAGGAATAGAAACTTGGTACATTTTATTGTCTAATTGGGTGCTCTTATACCCGTTATTGTTGTTATAAGGAGAGAAGACAGACATATTTTCAACCCCACGGTTATTCACCAAAGAAATGGTAGTGATATCTGTGCTGGCTTGAAAGGTTTCTATATAATATTGACGCGTATTAAATTGAATGCCTGTTTTGAATTTTAGGCGATTACTCATATTGTACAATACCGCAAATCCCAGTTCCAATCCAACTGCTGGTTTGTGTCTCACTATACTGTTAACGTCCGTAGTATAGTTTAATCCTACAGGGGCGGAAGCGGGTGCTGCACCTAACAAATCCTTGGCCTTATCATCTGTTAACCTGCGATAACTAGTAGAAGGTGTTATAAAAAATCCGAATCCAAATTTGGAATTTTTTCCTTTCTCTATTCTTGTAGGTGGAACGTAAGCAAAATCTTGTAAGAATTGATCCGTAGGCTGTTGATCTTTTATGGCCTTGGTAGCTGCTGGCTCAACAGTTTGTTCAGTTGGAAGAACAACTTCTTGATCATGGCTTTCTGTTGTTGTATTTCCTGCAGACATAGTAGCCTGATCATTCATTTCAGCAAGAAAGTTTAATTTCTCTATACTCAGCTCTTTTGATGCTAGGCTACCCATGGGTATTACAATTGCCGTCTCTTGAACTAAAGCTTGTTTGTTTGAATGAGCACTTTGTGTTTTTAAAACAGTAATAGGCTCAGCCCTTTTTGAAAAGTCTAATGCAATAACCGGTGTTTCTTCTAAACCAGTAAAATCGGGTTCCAATGGATTACCTTTTCTTTTCAGATTAGCAATAGTATTGGCCGTAAGGTCTGAAGGTGCAGTGGCATTAAAATCGTTGGGACTATGTTTTAAATCCTGTAAGGGTAATTTTTTAGGATCCGCTTGTCTTAGACTGTTTGCCTTTAATAATTTTTGCGAAGGGTTGATATTGAGTAAGGTAGAAACTGTTAGGGCAGAAATGATAAACAAAGAAATAAAACTCAAAGCAGGCCAGCGCTGATGGCCATTGACTTCCGCATTAATATTCCTCCAGATCTTGTCTGAAGGGTACATGCGATGGTCTTTTACCTCATCCTGTAAAAACTGTTCAAGTTCGTCTTGGTACATATCATTTCCCATATACAGCAGTAGCAGCAGCGATCAATTATTTCTTAATACTGGCCAACCAATTAAATTCAGTTTTTGGTTGTTCAATGATCTGTTTCCTGATCAGTATATTTTCCAACATGGATTTTGCCCTAGTATATTGACTCCTGCTGGTACTTTCTTCTATATCCAACATTTGCCCTATTTCTTTGTGGCTATATCCTTCTAAAGCATACAAGTTCAATACCGTTCTATAACCCAAGGGCAATAATCGAATACATTCAATGATTTGTCTGGCCTGCATGATGGATGGAACTGTTTCCTCCTTCACTTGAATATAATCGGCATAAGCCAAGTCAACGCTTTCATTGAACTTCTTGTGCTTTTTCAAAAAATTGATACAGGTATGAACTATAATTCTCCTGATCCATCCTTCAAAAGCACCCTTGTTCTGGAATGTATGCATCTGAGTGAACACCTTGATAAATCCTTCTTGCAACATGTCTTCACCGTCTTCTCTGCTTTGAGCAAATCGGTAACAAACACTGAGCATTTTGGGACTATATCGGTTGTACAACTCCCGTTGCGCTGCAACGTCGTTCTGTAAACATCCCGCGATAATTGCCTGTTCGGTCATGAGGGGGTATTATGATACACCCTAAATATATGACATAATAGCTGTTCAAAAGCTGCATCCTAGCCGGTTTTTCTGGCAATTTCATGACCAAAAAAGCGTTAAAAGCCTTTTTTAAGTTTGGAAAAATGGTTTTCCTCCTATATTTGCAACAACGTATCAATTTTAATTGTTCCATCGGCCAACCATAAAATCCCTTTCAGCAGTACTGCTACTCTTGGTTTTTGCTTTTAGCATTACCCCCAAGAAGACATGGCATGACCTGATTGCTGCCCACCAGGATGGAAAGAAACCAAGTTATGATTATAGTGCCAAGGGAGACCAGCTGCACAAATCGGTGATACATTGCTCCTGCGATTTACAAGTAGCAGAATCCCCTTTTGTAGCCGTTCATCTTGGTTTGCAATTAGCCATTCCCCCGGCACCGCCTAGTTTTTATTTTGAAACAAGGCAACACCCCAATTTTCAACAAACACATTTTTACGGTTTAAGAGGTCCACCTGCATTTGCTTAAAACATGCTTGCTGACAGAGGTGCTTTCTTGGGTACCCTATTTATCTCTTTTAACTTTAAAAATTGAATCATGCGTTTAGCTACTGCTATTGGCGTTTTGATAATGGTATTTTTCCATTTTTCTGTTGATGCCCAATCCCAAAATCCAACTAGTTTTATTTCTGACAAATCTGAACAAACCAATATTCCATCTATATCAAATCCAGTTGAAAAATCAATCGAACTTGCAAAAAACAGTTTTAGTGGATTGATCACAGACAAACAAACAGGCAAGCCCTTGGCAGGTGCCAGCATTTATTTGCACGAGGTAAAAATGGGAGCTGTTTCCAATGCCAATGGAAAATTTCTGATCACAGATATTCCAACAGGTAAATACTTATTAGAAATTAGCTTTCAGGGATTTTCTACCCTAATTGAAACCATTGAAATCAATGGAAATACCACTAAAGATGTTGCATTGTCCGAAACCTTTGCACAGCATGAAGAAGTGGTAGTTACGGGTGTTGCATCTGCCACTAGAACCAAGCTTAGCGCACAACCCATTTCTATAGTAAAAAAAGCAGACTTACTCCAATCATCTGCAGGAAATATCATTGATGCATTGAGTAGATTAGTGCCTGGTGTTGCAGCACTCTCTACTGGTCCTGCCATTTCAAAACCTGTGATTAGAGGTATGGGATATAATAGGGTTGTTACCGTGCATGATGGTGTGCGCCAAGAAGGACAACAATGGGGAGACGAACACGGTATTGAAGTGGACGAGTATAGTATTCAAAAAGTGGAAGTGTTAAAAGGACCAGCCTCTTTGTTTTATGGCTCAGATGCCATGGCTGGCGTGGTGCATTTAATCACTAATTCACCTATAGAGAAAGGCACTATTAGAGGAAATATCTTGGGTAGTTTTAACGCCAATAATGGTTTATATGGTACCAATGCCAACCTGGCCGGACACTTAAATAATGGCTTTAATTGGAATGTTTATGGCACTTATAAATCCGCAGGTGATTATAGCAATGCTTATGATGGCAAAGTGTTTAACAGCAGGTTTAATGAAAGAAATTTTGGGGGTTATTTGGGCATTAACAAGTCTTGGGGTTATAGCCATTTGTTGATCAGTAATTTTAACCAGAAGATTGGTATGGTAGAAGGAGCAAGAGACCCAGCTACTGGTGGATTTATAATATTTCCGGAAACCGCACTAGAGCGTCCTGCAAGTCAGGCCGAATTAGATAGTAGAGACCTGTATACGCCTTATCAAGGAATCAATCATTTTAAGATTGCCTCTGACAACAATATTGTGTTGGGAACTGGCAGACTAAACCTCAATATTGGTTACCAACAAAACCAACGTAGAGAGTTTGGAGATCCAGACAATATGAACCTGCCCGCACTCCATTTTAATTTGCAAACCATTACCTATAATACCCAATATCATTTTGCAGAAAATAAAGGTTGGAAAACATCTATTGGTGTTTCAGGCATGTATCAGCAAAACAGGAATCTAGCAGAAGAAGTATTGATTCCGGAGTACAATCAATTTGACATTGGTGGATTTTTCTATAGCAAGAAAACATTTTCAAATCAAATTACTTTGAGTGGTGGTCTGCGTTATGATATAAGACAGGTAACCGGAAAAGAATTTATGGAAGGTGCGGATGTAAAATTCCAAGCATTTGACAAACAGTTTTCTGATTTCAGTGCCAGCATTGGTATGAGTTATAGTCCTACAGAACAATTGACTTGGAAATTAAATATTGCTAGAGGTTACCGCGCTCCTTCTGTTTCAGAATTAGCCAGTAATGGCGCGCACGAGGGTACCAATAGATATGAATATGGTTCACTTGATTTGAAAACAGAAACATCTCTTCAAACTGATGCAGGAGTAGAATACAATGGCACTCATATTAGTTTTGCTGTTTCTGCTTTTTACAATGCTATTCAGAACTATGTATTCTATAGCAAATTGTCTTCAGTACTAGGAGGCGATTCTCTGGTGAATCTGGGAGGTACAGACGTAACCGCCTTCAAATTTAGACAGGCCAATGCAGCATTATATGGTTTAGAAGCAAGACTAGATTTGCATCCGCATCCCTTAGATTGGTTGCATTTTGAAAATAGTTTTTCTTATGTAGCGGGTCAGTTTTCTCAAAGTATTGATGGTTCTGATAAACTGCCTTTTATTCCTGCTCCTAGATTGCTAAGTGTGTTAAGGGCCAATGCCAATAAAATGGGAAATGCTCTGCGCAATGCCTATGTTAAACTGGAATTGGATTATAATAGTACCCAAAACAGGGTGTTTACGGGTTATGATACTGAAACAGCAACTGCGGGATATAGCTTATTGAATTTGGGAATTGGAACTGAATTTGTTTCAAAGGGTAGAACATTGTTTAGCATCAACTTAGGAATCAATAACCTTACTGATGCCAGCTATCAAAACCATTTGAACCGATTAAAATATACAGATACCAATGCTGTTACTGGAAGAATGGGTGTATTCAATATGGGCAGAAACCTGAGCTTGAAATTGAATATTCCATTGAATTTCAAAGTGGCATCCTAAGCAAGTTGGATTATCTTGCAGTATGGATATTTCAATTAATACCCCTGCATTGCTTTTCCCGGCCATCAGCTTGGTGCTATTGGCTTATACCAATAGGTATTTGGCCTTGGCCAATAGAATACGCAACCTGCATGACAAATACTTGGAAAAAGGAGTGAATGATCTTGTCTTACACGGTCAGATCAAAAGCATTAGGTATAGATTAAAATTGATCAGGAATATGCAGATGTTAGGAATGATTGCTATCATTACTTGCATCTTCTGCATATTCCTGATTTATATAGAAAGCACCGGGATAGCGCATGTATTGTTTGCATTTGCTTTATTGGCTTTTCTTATTTCTCTCTGCATTTCTCTATTAGAAATTAGTCTTAGCAACAAAGCTTTAGAACTGGAACTCAGTGATATGGAAGGATTGGAAGATCCTACTGTATTGGAATATATTAAAAAGAAGTTTGAATAATAGTTTGTGTCTAAGCAGTTGCCAATAATTTGCGTTCTCCAATTTGTTGGCGCCACATGGCATAGTACAATCCTTTTTCTTCAAGCAATTGCTGATGGCTTCCTGTTTCTACCACTTGGCCTTTTTCCAATACATAGATTCTGTCTGCGTGCATGATGGTGCTTAATCGGTGGGCAATCATCACGGTAATTTGTTCCTTCTCAGCAGAAATGGTTCTAATGGTATTGGTAATTTCTTCTTCTGTAATACTATCTAAAGCAGAAGTGGCTTCATCAAAAATCAAGAGGTGAGGGTGACGCAAAAGTGCTCTAGCAATGCTGAGTCTTTGTTTTTCACCACCACTTAATTTTAAGCCTCCCTCGCCAATCATGGTGTCTAAGCCATTTTCTGCTCTTGAAAGCAAATTATCACAACTAGATTTGTGTAAAGCGTCTAATACATCAGCATCTGTAGCATTGGGGTAAACAAATGTGAGGTTCTCACGTATGGTACCTGCAAAGAGTTGTGTGTCTTGTGTTACAAAACCTATTTGATTTCTAAGCTCATCAAAATCCATATCATTGCCATTGATCCCATTGTATTCAATGGTTCCTTGATTGGTCCTATACAAGCCTACCAGGAGTTTTACCAAGGTGCTCTTACCCGCACCTGAAGGCCCAACAAAGGCAATGGTTTCCCCTTTTTTTACGTCAAAGGAAATGCCGTCTAATGCATTGTAGGTAGCAGTTTGATGTTTGAAAGTTACATTCTTGAATTCCAATTCTTCTACCATGCCTACCAATTTTGGTTCAATTGGTTTGGGTTCCACTTTCTTGAGCATCAGGTTGTGAAAATTAGTCAAAGAAGCTTCTGCTTCGCGATAGCTCATGATGATGCTACCGATTTCTTGTAATGGTCCAAAAATGAAGAAACTATAAAACTGCAAAGAGATTAATTCTCCTACGGTCAGTACTTCTTTGAACATTAACCACATTAAAGTAAAAGTGATTACCTGTCTAAGAAAGTTAACCATGGTGCCTTGAATAAAACTCAAGGAACGGATGTTCTTCACCTTACGTAATTCTAATCCAAGAATTTTGTAGGTATTATTATTTAATCGTTTTACTTCTTGTTCTGTAAGACCCAGACTTTTGACCAATTCAATATTGCGTAAACTCTCGGTGGTAGAACCGGCTAATGAAGTTGTTTCTTTTACAATGGTTTTTTGAATGACTTTGATTTTCTTACTTAATAAATTGGTAACCATTGCAATTAATCCAGCACCCCCTAAATAAATGGGCATGATAGACCAGTGGAGTCTTGTGGCATAAATAGAAACAAATATTACTGCTACAATAATTCCAAATAATACGTTGATGACATATCCAATAAATTTCTCTGTATCGGTTCTAACTTTTGATAAGATGGACAATGTTTCTCCACTGCGTTGGTCTTCAAATTCCTGATAGGGTAAACGCATACTATGTTTGAGCCCATCTGTAAAGATTTTGGCACCAAATTTTTGAATGATCACGTTTACGGTATAATCCTGAAATGCTTTGGCAATCCTGCTTACCATTGCTGTTCCAACCAACAACATCAACATACCAGAAATCCCCCTAATATAGGCTTCTTCATTTCTTGGCAAACCATCTGGGCCAATTTTGGGATGGCTAGCGTATTGATCCAATAATTTTCCAAAGATCATGGGGTCAAACATGGAAAATGTCTGGTTAATACCCGCAAGTAATAGTGCTAGCGCAACATGCCATTTATAGGGCTTCAGATAGGTAAGTAATATTTTCATTAGCTATTGTTGAGTTAGGGGATATACCAATTTTCGTACTACAAGTCAAAATATGACAAAGTTTCCATTTGATGGGCCTAGCCTGTCTGAAATTGTGACCAACGGGGGTTTTCCACCGCTGTTGACAATTAGATAACCTGAAAATGGCAGTCTGCCGGGCTTTAATTGGTAAATTACAAAAACCACTTATTTATGTATTGGAGAAAATTCAACGGCGAATCGATTGATCTTCCCATTAAACAGGCTGTGGCAGATGCCATAGTATTAGAAGCGGAAAAAGGTACCAAACTCAAAGTCTGTATTGGTACAGACAGTCAAGTAAAAGGAGATGATACAGAGTTTGCCACCGTGATTGTTTTTTTACGAGAACACAATGGCGGCTTTATGTACATCCACAATGAAAAAACAAAAACCAAGTACCACATCAAAGAAAGGATGTTGGTAGAAGTGGCCAAAAGCATTGAGATTGCTTATGAACTCTGTGACTTGTTTATTGAACACCATGTAGAAATGGAAGTGCACGCAGACATCAATACCAATCCTCAGTTTAAAAGCAATGATGCTTTAAAAGAAGCCATGGGTTATATCTTGGGTATGGGCTTTGCCTTTAAAGCCAAGCCAGAAGCTTTTGCCAGCAGTTGCTGTGCAGACAAGATCTGTAATTGATGCTGAAAATTTCCAATGCGTTTATTGGTTGAAAAACCAATCAGCATGCTGCCCCCTAATCTTTGGGTTCGTTGTTTTCCTTTACTTGGTTGTTCATGAATTGCAAGAAGGTTAATAGTTCTTCTCTACCTTCTTTTTTCTCAGCACTGGTTACAAAATGTCTGGGCAAAAACTGCCAGGTTTCTCTGAGCTTGTCTAAAAATGCTTGTACATTTCTAGCAACCACGCCAGGTTTTTCCTTGTCCGATTTGGTAAAGACCAAAGAGAAGGGAACCTGCCAACTATCTAGTTGATTCACAAATTCCAAATCATTTTTCTGTGGACCATGTCTGCTATCAATCAAGACAAATACCTGTACCAGATTCTCTCTTTTGCGCAGGTATCCGTCAATCATTTGCTCCCATCTATTCCTATCAGAGATAGACCTTTTGGCGTAACCATAACCAGGTAAATCTACCAGAAACCATTTTTCTTTTGGCCCTTTCATATTGCCAGAGCTTTCAATTTCAAAATGGTTGATCAACTGGGTTTTACCAGGCGTGCCTGATGTCTTAGCCAGATTCTTGGTCTTGGTGAGTAGGTTAATCAAGGATGATTTACCCACATTGCTTCTACCAATAAACGCGTATTCGGGTCTGTCAGGCTTGGGACATTGGGTAACCAATGCAGAAGAAATATTGTATTTGGCCGATGTAATTTCCATGGTGCAATTTAGATAAGCGTATTGCCTGTCATTTCTTTTGGAATTGCAAGCCCCATTACTTTTAAAATAGTAGGTGCAAGGTCTCCCAATTTTCCAGGCTGTATGGTTCCTTTCCAATCTTTGTCAATGATAAAGAAGGGTACAGGGTTTAAAGTATGTGCGGTGTTTGGTGAACCGTCTTCATTGATCATGAAATCGGCATTGCCGTGATCAGCTGTTAAGAATACGGTATAGCCATGAGCTAGTGCAGCAGTAACCACTCTTTCAACACAAGCGTCTACTGTTTTGGCAGCAGTAATAGCTGCACTAAAAACGCCGGTATGACCCACCATATCTGTATTGGCATAGTTCAAGCAAATAAAATCGGCGGTTTCGTTTTCAATTTCAGGAATCAATTTATCAGTGATTTCTATAGCACTCATTTCTGGTTGCAAATCGTAAGTAGCTACTTTGGGAGAAGGTACCATGATCCTGCTTTCTCCATTAAAAGGAACTTCTCTTCCTCCACTGAAAAAGAAAGTAACGTGCGGATATTTTTCTGTTTCAGCAATCCTAATTTGTTTCTTGCTATTGGCTTCTAATACCTCTCCCAATGTGTTCACCAAATTGTCATTTTCAAAAATCACAGAAACGTTTTTGAATTTCTGGTCATACATGGTCATGGTAGTATAATGCAAATCCAATGCCTTCATCTCAAATTCAGGATAGTCAGTTTGGGTAAGCACTTCTGTAATTTCCCTGCAACGGTCTGTTCTAAAATTAAAACAGATAGCATAGTCACCGGATTGGATGGTAGCAACTGGTGCTCCCTGATCATTTAAAATCACCGTAGGTAATAAAAACTCATCTGTCTTTCCAGCTTCATAAGATGCGGTAACTGCTTCAATGGCATTAGTTGCAATAGGGCCTTTTGCAAGTACCAAAGTGTCGTAAGCTAGTTTTACCCTTTCCCAGCGCTTGTCTCTATCCATGGCATAATACCTACCACTTACGGTAGCAATTTTTCCCACAGAATCTTTTAAGAAAGCTTCCATATTGGTTATGTAACCCAAACCACTTTTTGGATCCGTATCTCTACCATCTGTAAATGCATGAATATAAACTTCCGTTAACCCCTCTGACTTACAAACATCACAAATGGCTTTTAAATGACTGGTATGGGAATGTACACCACCATCACTTACCAAACCCAATAAGTGCAAGGGTTTATTGGCCGCTTTTGCTCCGCGGATGGCTGCTAAGAGTGTGGCATTGCCAGCCAATTCTCCTGTGCGGATGGCTACATTAATGCGTTGTAATTCTTGGTATACAATTCTACCTGCACCAAGGTTCAAGTGTCCTACTTCACTATTGCCCATTTGACCTTCTGGTAGACCCACGTCTTCTCCACAAGTAACCAAAGTAGTATTGGGATATTGACTATACAAACTGCTAACAAATGCGGGATGTGCTTGCTGTATGGCATCTGCACTGGCTATCTTGCCCAATCCCCAACCATCCATGATGGCCAAAATCACTTTCTTGCTCATATGTTTTTGTTAAAATGCTGGTGGTTACCAACGTTATTTTCAGCTAACTTAGCTTTCCGGGTGTAAGTTATTAAACTTGGCATGTTTTTGGCGAACTGTTTATAAGAAAAACCACATTATGCGTAAGATTCTTTTATTAATTGGGTTATTGTTCAGCTTTGCAGGATTTGCCCAACAAACAGACACAGATGCAGTGGTCAAGGCCTTTAAGACCGCTAATGCAGACGAAGTGGCACGTTATTTTGACGATTATATAGACCTCAAATTCTTGGACAAGGATGAGGTTAAAAATATGGGTCGTAATCAAGCCACAATTGCATTGAAGAATTTCTTTGAAGAAAATAATATCAAGGGATTTGACAAAAGTTCTGATAGGGAAATTGGCAATACCCTCTACATTACCGGTAAACTCACTAGCACGGGTAAAGCTTATAATGTAACCGTGATGCTCAAGGCAAAAGCAGGTAAGCACCAGATTATTACCATGCGGATCAATTAAGTTCTAGCATTTTTTGGGAAAATTGATCACATCCTTCCCCAATCAACAGGAAGCCAGTAGTTTTGTGTCATGCAGACTTATGATGAACTATTGCAGAAACTAATAGTAGATGCTTTGCAAGAAGATATTGGGGATGGAGACCATTCCACCCTTGGATCTATTGACAAAACTGCTAGAGGGAAAGCTGTTTTGAAAATCAAGCAAGATGGGATTTTGGCAGGGATGCAGGTAGCTCAAAAGATTTTTTCTTTGGTAGAACCTACTTCAGTTTTTCATCCTTTGATGCAGGATGGTGATGCCATGGAAGTGGGTGATCAAGCTTTTGAAGTGGAAGCTAAGGTACACAGCATTTTATCTTGTGAAAGATTGGTCTTGAATTGCATGCAACGCATGAGTGGCATTGCCACCCTAACTAAAAAATACAGTGCCTTATTAGAAGGCTATCATACCAAGATTCTGGACACCAGAAAAACTACACCCAATTTTAGGTTATTGGAAAAAGAAGCGGTTCGCATTGGAGGTGGCGTGAATCATCGCTATGCACTCTATGATATGATCATGCTCAAAGACAATCATATTGATTATTGTGGAGGTATTGAACCTGCTATTAACAAGACTTATGCCTATTCACAATCTTTAGAGACGCCACTAAAAATTGAAGTAGAAACAAGATCATTAGCGGATGTTGCATTAGTCTGTAAGATAGCCAAGGGAAAAGTTTTTAGAATTATGTTAGACAATTTTAGTCCTGACTTAGTGGCTCAAGCTGTAAAGTTGATTGATGGTGCTTTTGAAACTGAAGCCAGTGGTGGCATCAACTTAGAGAATATTCAAGCATATGCTGCTGCTGGAGTAGATTATGTAAGTGTAGGAGCATTGATACACCAGGCCCAAAGTTTGGATTTAAGTTTAAAAGCAGTTTTGATAAAATAGCGGAACATGTCAAAGAAAAACAAACCCGATACACAAGGATTTGTCTATAGCACGGATCCTAATTTTTCCTTTCAACCCGCGGATGAAACGGTTGAAACGCTGGCCCCTGCACAACAAAAATTGCGGATTAGGTTAGAAACCAAACACCGCGCTGGTAAAGCAGTTACCCTTATTACAGGTTTTATTGGTAAGGAAGAAGACTTGGAAAAACTAGGTAAACAATTAAAGAATTTTTGTGGTACAGGTGGTTCAGCCAAGGACGCAGAAATTATTATTCAAGGCGATCAACGCTTGAAAGTCTTACCCTGGTTAGTCAAAAACGGCTACACACAATCTAAATAATTAATAATCTATTTCTAGTTTCAATCGGTCTTTTAATTCTTTGACCATGGGGAATTGTTCTGCAATACGCTCAAATTTCTGACGGCTATTCATGCGTAAATGGGCAGGCACTTCTTCCTGTTCACCAGCTTCAACCAAAACTTGGAACATGATTCCTGGATTGAAAAATGCTTTTTGAAGATGTTCTAACAAAAGCATTTTTTCTTGCTCCACAAATTTTTGAGAGGTAAGTGATCCCACAAGTACATTAAAATGAATCTCGTCTTCAATGGTTAGTCTGGCAATACGGAAAGTACCTGCAGAAGAATGTTTGAGTTGCTGCTCCAAAGACTTGGTATACTCATTCCAGCAGGCTTGTAATTTTTCCATATTAAGTACCTCAGCATCTGGCACTTCTTGAATGGCATATTGGTCACCATATTTTTCACGTAAAGTGTCTAGTAAACCTTTTTTACCTCCGCCACTGTTTACAGGAGGTATCAGTTTAGAAGGACCAGAAGGAATGGTTGCAGCAGGTACAGTTGCTGCTGGTTTTGGGGTTGAAACACTGCTATTACTTGGGTTGGCAGCAGTTGGTTGTGTAGGCTTAGGAACCGCTGTATCAGAGGTTTTTGGGCTTTCTACATATAATTTAGCCTCTGTGGCCGATGGTTTGCTTGGGGCATTACTTGTAGCCGCTGCACCGCCTATTTGAATGGGTGGTACGGCTTTGGTATGAAAAGCTATGGGTTGGTCAAGTCGTTTTTTTTTTACTAATTGACCACCATCTGCACTAAGTTCAATGGCTTGTTGTAAAAAGTTCAATTTTATCAAAGCCAACTCAACGTGTAAGCGTTTATTTCTAGCCATCTTATAATTGATCTCAGCCTCATTTAAAATATTGAGTGCACTCACCAAAAAAGAGACACCAGCCCTTTGTGCCGTGGCTGTATATTTTTCTTGTAATCCTTCTACCACTTCTAATAAGGCGGCAGATTTGGGATCCTTACACACCAATAGGTTGCGAATAAATTCGGCAAAGCCATTGAGTACCAAGTCTCCTTCAAAACCCTTTCTATTTATTTGGTCAAATAGCAACATAGCAGCAGAAAGGTCTTGTTGCTGCATGGCTTCCAGGAGTTTGAAATAATAATCATCATCCAGGATATTTAAATGCTCAAGGGTATTTTGATAGGTAAGGGTACCATTGGTAAAACTCACAATCTTGTCCAAAATACTAAGTGAGTCACGCATACAACCCTCACTTTTCTGAGCTATCACTTGCAGTGCGGCTTTTTCTGCCTTGATAAATTCTTTGTCTACAATTTCTTGTAAGTGCTCTACCGTATCATTATTGGTGATGCGTTTAAAATCAAAGATTTGACACCTACTCAAAATGGTTGGAAGAATCTTGTGTTTTTCTGTTGTGGCCAGGATGAAAATGGCATAGGGTGGCGGTTCTTCCAATGTCTTTAAAAAGGCATTAAAGGCCGATGCACTAAGCATGTGTACCTCATCCACTATGTATACTTTGTATTTACCAGCCTGTGGAGCAAAACGCACTTGTTCTACCAGGGTACGTATATCATCTACCGAGTTATTACTAGCCGCATCCAATTCATGAATATTCATAGAACTGCCCGCGTCAAAAGAAACACAACTGTTACAGGTATTGCAGGCTTCACCCTCGGGTGTTTGATTGGTACAGTTAATGGTCTTTGCAAGAATTCTGGCACAGGTTGTTTTTCCTACTCCTCTTGGACCACAAAACAAGAAAGCATGCGCCAACTGGTTGTTTTTGATGGCATTCTTGAGGGTGGTGGTAATATGCAATTGACCCACAACTGTATTAAAGTTCTGGGGTCTATACTTTCTGGCTGATACTACAAAATTATCCATGGCTTTTTGAACTCGTTCAAAAGTAAGCATTCGCCCATTTTTTTACAGCTTATTTGGGAATTTTATGGTTTATTCAAAAAACCGTGCTATTTTCCCAATGCCCGCCAATAAGAACCCTTATTCATTAAAATCCCCCGAGATATGTCATTACATACCATTTTAGGAGCCGGAGGCATGATTGCCAATGAGTTGGTACCAGTATTATTGGCCAACAAAGAAAATATTCGAATAGTGGCAAGACATCCCAAACATCAGTTGGGATTAGACGCTATTGCAGCAGATTTAGAAAGTTATGAACAAACCCTATTTGCGGTAACAGGGTCTTCTGTGGTGTATTTATTAGTGGGCCTTGATTATGATAGCAAGGTTTGGGCTGAAAAATGGCCCAAGATCATGACCAATACCATCAATGCCTGTAAAGCCACTGGGGCAAAACTGATATTTTTTGACAACGTGTATATGTACGGGAAAGTGGAAGGCTATATGACGGAAGAAACAGCTTTTCAACCCTGTTCCAAAAAAGGCATAATCAGAGCGGCCATTGCCCAGCAATTGTTGGCCGAAATGGCAAGTGGAAACATAGAAGCCCTGATTGCCAGAAGTGCTGATTTTTATGGCACCAAGTCTATTAGAACTTCATTTGCCAATACCATGATCTTTTCCAATTTGTCAAAAGGGAAAAAAGCCCAGTGGTTGGTAAATGCAAAAGTTCCCCATGCATTCACCTATGTGCCAGATGCAGCAAAAGCTTTATACCTTTTGGCAAAAGACGATACCGCTTTTGGACAAAGCTGGCACTTGCCTACCCAATCCAATCCCTTAACGGGAGAAGCTTTTGTGGCATTAGCAGCCAAAGAAATGCATCAACCCTATAAGCTAACGGTCTTGTCTAAGTTCATGATTCGTTTGGCGGGTTTGTTTGTCAAGCCCATTAAAGAATCTTATGAAATGTTGTACCAAAACGATTCGGATTATCTCTTTGATTCAAGTAAATTTCAGCAACATTTTAGGATGCAACCCACCAGCTATGAAGCCGGAATTGCAGCTACTGCCAAACACTATTTGTAATCCATTTCTGGGTGTCTTTCAAATGGTTGGGTTCTATCAAACAAGTAACGGAATGTAATCATTCGTCTACTTTGTTTGCCTCCTAGACTTTTGTAGATATTGACCATTTTTGGATTCCAGTCTCCGGCCCAGCCCATTTCATATTGCAGGTACCAGCCCTTGCCTTGAATGAGTAAGCCACATTCTTTAATCAGGAAACTATCAATGCCCAAGGCTTGGTATTTGGGAACAACCCCAAAAGCAAGACCCGTAAGTCTTTTGTTGGTGCCCCTCCATTTCATCCAAAGCAATTGCAGTTTTTGCATCCAACCAAACTGTCCATTAAAATGTTTGAAATATTGGTTCAGGTCTGGAATATTGATAAACATGGCAATGGGCTCTTCCTTAAAATAGGCAAACCAAACCATCCTTGGGTCCATGATGGGTTTCATTTTTTTGAAGAGTTTGATTACCTGTTCTTCTGTAATCTCTTTGGACTCTCCGTGCTGCGCCCATGCCGCATTATAAACGGCAGCAAAATCTCGGGCATATTTTTCCAACTGATTCAGGTCTGCGTGTCTGGCTTCGTAACCAGGTTTGGCCTTGAATTTGGCGTGTCTTTCTGTGAATCTTTCCGGTAAGGGATCATCCACATTCATGTAATAATAGTATTGGTTATAATAATTCTGAAAACCATAGTTTTCAAATAACCCTTGATAATAACTAGGATTAAAAGACATACCATACATGGGTTCGGAATCAAATCCTTCTACTAATAAACCCCACCATTTATCTCTGTCTCCAAAATTAATGGGACCATCCATGGCTTCTGCGCCTTGTTCTTGCAACCATTGCTTGGCCATATCAAATAATTGATTGGCAGCAGCTTGGTCATTGATACAATCAAAAAAACCAATACCTCCGGTTACAAAATCAGTTCCCTTATTAATGTATTTGTCATTGGTAAAGGCGGCAATTCTGCCAATGGGTTCACCCGCATCATCTAATAGGATCCAGCGTTTGGTGGTTCCGTATTTATAGTATTTGTTTTTGGATGGATCAAAGACTTCATTTACTTCATTGTCCAGTGCCCTAATATAAGCAGGATTAGAACGGTTCATCAGCACATTTACTTCTAGAAAAACCTTCTCTGATGCCTTGTCTGCTACTTCCTTCAAATGCATATCCAACTATTTTTTACAAATGTACTAGTAAAGAAAAAATCATTTACGGGTAAACAATTTTTCAGACATTTTTTGGTCATGACCATAAATATCATTTCTGAAATTCAATGTACC
>JBEAPC010000105.1:0-4814 GCA_041164585.1 Bacteroidota bacterium | reverse complement strand
TCCAGAAAGCCAGGTTAGAAATGCACTAGAAGAATTGGTACGTTATACTACTGATAGAAAATACTAATGCAGAAACGCTGGAATATATTAGCTTCCAACAAAGAACAAGTGGAGTCATTACAAAGCTCCCTTAAAATCAATAAAACTATTTGCCGCATCTTAGTGCAAAGGGGCTTAAGTGATTTTGAAGCATCCAGACATTTTTTCAGACCCCAGTTATCAGACCTACATAGTCCCTGGCTCATGAAAGACATGGACAAAGCTGTAGAAAGAATTCAACTAGCTTTTGACCAACAAGAGAAAATCTTGGTATTTGGTGACTATGATGTAGATGGCACAACGTCTGTAGCTTGTATGTACCAATTTTTAATGGGTATCTATGAGCAAGTTGATTATTATATTCCACACCGATATAAAGAAGGGTATGGAGTAAGCAAGGCCGGTATTGATTTTGCACATGAACAAGGAATGACTTTAATTATTTCTTTAGACTGTGGTATTAAATCAGTAGACCTGATTGCTTATGCAAAAACCCTGGGAATTGACTTTATTGTCTGCGACCACCATCTGCCAGACAATGAATTGCCTGCAGCGGTTGCTATCTTAAATGCCAAACAACCCAATTGCCCCTACCCCTATAAAGAATTATGTGGTTGTGGGGTTGGATTTAAATTAGCCAGTGCATTGGCAGAAAGATTGGGTTTGCCAAGTTCTAGCTATTTGAAGTACCTAGATTTAGTAGCCACCGCCATTGCAGCTGATATTGTACCCATGACTGGAGAAAACAGGGTACTCACTTACTATGGCCTCCAAAAAATCAATGATGATCCTTGTCCGGGCATCAAGGCTTTGAAAGAGTTAGCAGGCGTAAAAACCAAGATGCTCATCACCAATGTGGTATTCATGATTGCCCCTAGGGTAAACGCCGCAGGTAGAATGGATGATGCTAAAAAAGCGGTACAAGTATTTATAGAACAAGACCAAAAAAAAGCGGTAGAACTGGCTTCTTTACTACATCATGACAATACGGATAGAAAAGAAATGGATGCCAGTATTACCAAAGAAGCATTGGAACTGATTGCAGAAGATCTTCATTTTTCCAAAAAGAAAACCACGGTTGTTTATCAAGAACACTGGCATAAAGGAGTAGTAGGGATTGTAGCAAGCAGGCTCATTGAAAAACACTATCGACCCACCATTGTACTTACTCGTAGCGGTGAATATGCAGGAGGAAGTGCCAGAAGCGTGTCAGGATTTAATTTGTATGAAGCCATTCATGCTTGCAGAGAATGGTTAATTGGTTATGGAGGCCATTTTGCTGCAGCAGGTATGACCCTATTACCAGAAAATGTAACAGCGTTTGCCGATGCTTTTGAAGCGGAGGTATCCAGAACCATTCCAGATGCTTTACTAGTGCCAGAAATTATCATAGATGCACCTGTAGCATTCTCTGAAATCACACCCGGTTTCTATCAGATTTTACAACAGATGGAACCCTATGGGCCAGACAATATGCGACCCGTTTTTGTAGCTAGAAATGTACAAGAGACTGGGTTTTCAAAAATTGTCAAAGAAGCACATGTAAAATTTGTGTTGAAGCAAAAAAATATCAATTTCTCTGGCATTGGTTTTAATATGGTGGACAAATTCCATTTACTACAAATGCAAGAGCCACTTGATATTGTGTTTTGTATAGAAGAAAATGAATGGAATAATACAACTAGCCTACAACTAAAAGTCATAGATATTGAATTAAGTAAAAACACAACCACCCTATAGCAATTCAACCCACTTAATTGGGCAATAAAAAATGGTTGCCTTTTTAAAAGCAACCATTTTAAAATAACACAACTAATTATTCAATAGTTTTATTTTCCGGTCTCCATCAACTCTACACTGCGGTTGATGAAATTGGTTAATTCAGCACCTTTTAACAATCCCTGACTTAGTAAGGCCAGATCAGCTAAAGAGCGAACTTGTTTTTCCTGAAGTGATTTATCTTCCACTTTTAAAAGTGTTTGATAAATAGGGTGATTTCCATTGATGGTCAATGTTACTTCATCCGGCATTTGTGCATAAAAGGCAGTCATTCCGCCACCAACACCAGCCATGTCTTTCATCCTACGCATGAACTCAGGTCTGGTAGCCACCACTGGGGCTGAATCCTTACTCAATCCTTTAACTTCTGTAGTTACATGCAATTCAGGAATTTGAATAGTAAACAATTCTTTCAAACTACCCTCTTCTTCCTTACTCAAAACAGAATCACTGGTTTCTTGTTTGTCAATCAAGTTGTCAACAATATCAGCGTCTACTCTAACAAAAATGGTATCCTGCCATTTCATTTCCATATTGTTGATGAAAGCGGCATCTACCAAGGTCTCCATTTTAATTACGGAATATCCTTTGTTAGTGGCTGCTTGAATATAAGCGTCTTGTTGCACTGGATTGGTGGTGTATAGTACCACCTGTTTTCCTTCTTTGTTTTTCTGAAGCGCTACTGTAGCTGTTTTGTATTCTTCAATGGTATAAAACTTACCAGTAGTATCTTCCATGACCAAGAACTTAGCTGCTTTCTCTAAGAACTTATCGTCGGTCATCATACCATACTTGACAAAAAGCCCCAAGCTATCCCATTTCTGTTCGTACTCAGCGCGTTCTTTATTAAAGAGTTCCTCTAATTTATCGGCTACTTTTTTGGTAATATGCGCATTGATTTTTTTCACATTGGGATCACCCTGCAAATAGCTACGGCTCACGTTCAATGGAATATCTGGAGAATCAATCACCCCCTGCAACAACATCAAAAATTCTGGAACAATATCTTTTACTTCATCTGTTACAAAAACCTGGTTGCAATACAACTGAATCTTGTCTTTCTGAATCTCATAACTCTGCTTGATTTTTGGAAAATACAAGACCCCAGTTAAATTAAATGGATAGTCTACATTCAAATGAATCCAAAACAATGGTGTTTCATTGTAAGGATATAATTCCTTGTAAAAATTTTCGTAGTCTTCCTTGGTAAGTTCACTTGGCTTACGCACCCAAATAGGGTTGGTATTGTTGATAGATCTTTCTTCAACAACTGCTGGAACTTCCTCACCTTCTTTTACCTCAACGGCTTCTTTTACCTCACCTACTTCTTTAAAATAAATAGGAATGGGCAAGAATTTACAAAAACGGGTAAGAATAGACTGAATTCTAGATGCGTCTAAAAATTCCTTGCTTTCTTCATTTATATGTAAGACAATCTTGGTTCCGCGTTGATTATAGTCTACATCGTATAATTCAAATTCAGGGCTACCATCGCAGCTCCAATAAACCCCACTCCCCTCTTTATGACTTTTTGAATACAATTCTACCCTATCGGAAACCATGAAAGCTGAATAGAAACCCAAACCAAAATGACCAATAATATTGGCATCCTTGTATTTTTCCATGAACTCTTCCGCACCGCTAAAAGCAACTTGGTTGATGTATTTGTCCACTTCTTCCCCTGTCATACCTACTCCGCGGTCGGTAATGCTCAAGGTCTTTTCTTTTAGGTCTAATTCAACGTCAATGCGCAATTCTCCCAAATCTCCTTTGGCTTCGCCGATAGAAGAAAGGGTTTTGATTTTCTGGCTGGCATCTACTGCATTACTTACCAGCTCACGCAAGAAAATCTCGTGGTCACTGTACAAGAATTTCTTAATGATGGGGAAAATGTTCTCCGTCTGTACACGTATCTGTCCTTTTTGCATAGTATCAGTTTTGCTAGAACTATTCAAAGACAGTACCAAACCCTATTGCGCTGACAGGATGACAAGGAAAACCTTATCAGAGCCCAGAATCCCTAAATTTTTGACAGAACAAACCTAAAATCAACACATTATGACTCTATTTACATCGGGGAAGCCGCATATGAATATCACCAGTATCCCTGATGACCAGTTGCTTGGTAGTACCAAAAACCGAATAAATGCCTTTAACGCTGCCCATGGCAGCAGGTGTTTGCAACTGCGCAAAACTGGCGTAACCACTGGTTCTTAAAATGATATTATTGCCATAACAATCTTGAATGGTACGGTTTAAGGACTCTTTGTTTTTGGCATCTGCATAGGTTTTGCCAGTATCTGCAACTACAAATGCAACCTGGCTTAATAGAATCAAACGGCTTTGGTAATTATTTCCCAATTCAGTGATTTTGACCAATTGAGCTTCTGGCTCAGAAGCCACTGGTCCTTTAATCAAATATTGATCAAATAAGGTTTGGGGTATTGGGAATAAACTGGGGTAAGCAGGGTCAGAAAGGTCTACCCCTGCCCCCAACTGTATTAACTTACCATAGTCTCCTAACCAGAGACCTTTTAATTGAATGGCTATCTGCATTCCCACCGGATAATTGGCACTTAGTTTTATCCCATCCAATCTAATGGTGATTCCACCGGTACTGTCTTGTACAACAATGGATTTGTAAAAATTATCTGTGCGGTCATTGGCTACAATAACTCCAACAATGGTATTAGGTTTTTGCCATTGTTCAAATTTACCCATCACGTGTTTGGATTTTAAATCTTTAATGGTTAGATCAGCAGCAAATGCTTGGGCTAGGCCTGAAGGAGGAACGTCATAATTGGGTTCACAACAAAGATTCAAACACAAAATAATTAGGACAATACCCCTGATTTGAAAGACTTGATTTTTCATATAAATTAAATTGATTAAAAATGATAGTTGATAGAACCAGTCATGGCTAACCCTTGACCAAAAAAATATTTTGGGGCAAATTTTTCGGGGTCCCGATTGTCAAAATCAAAACGCAATTGTTC
>JBEAPC010000104.1:0-5258 GCA_041164585.1 Bacteroidota bacterium | reverse complement strand
ATACCAAAGTATTTCAACTAAAACCAACCCAAAGTGCTAAACAGCGCTTAGCCATTACCAAAATTGAATCATGTAGTATTAACCCACCGGATATCTGTACTGATTTATACGAGTTCACGGGTACCATTGATTTACCCTTAGAACCCAATGGGTATCTTGTTTACACAAGTGACTGCTGTAGAAATGCACCACAAAAAAACTTGGCTAATGAAAACTGGAATGGAGGCATAGAAATGGTTGCAGGTATTCCTGAAGCTGGCGCTTCTTTCACCTATCATACAAGAATTCCAGGTCAAACCAATACACCCATCAATAGTAGCCCTTTCCCAAAAACCGATTCCATTATTGGTGCATGTATAGGCAAACCCATCCAATATCAACTAGACTATCAAGATCCCGATGGAGATGAGCTCCGATATATCATTAGCGAACCCGCAGGAGGAACTAGCCTTGGCATTTCACAAATTAGAACCATCGGCTATGCTAATGATTATTCTTTATTTCAGCCTTTTGGAATGAATAGCAATTTGAGTATTGACCCCATTTCTGGAATACTATCTGGTACACCAGAGACCATTGGCAATTTCACTATTTGTTTAGACATTCAAGAATGGAGAAATGGCGTCTTAATTAATGTTCATAGAAAAGAATTGGAACTCAATGTGGTTGATTGTAAAGCCGTATTAACCGCACCACCAGTTACTTGTACCAATAAAACCGTTTTGTTCAACCACGCAAACAATAGCAGCCTAAACTATCTCTGGGACTTTGGTGTTCCTGAGATATCAACCGATTCATCTACCAGAATCTACCCTATTTATACCTATCCCAAATCTGGTGATTATCAAGTTACCTTAATTGTAAGCAATTCAATTGGCTGCCGCGATACCATCAAAACAACCGCAAAAGTCTATGACGATTTAAAAGTAGATTTTGATTTTAAACAACCAATATGTGCTGGCACCCCCATCCAATTTGAAAACCTTTCTAGTTTTGGTTCAGGTCAGATTATCAGATACCGTTGGGATCATATTACGGTAAGGGGATCTAATAATTTTTCCAATTTAAAGGATCCAATCTATGATTATACCTACACAGATACAGTTCCCTTGGGGTATTCCATTTTGCTTACAGTAACCACTGACAAAGGTTGTACCGGTTTTGCTTCTAAAGTACCTTTTGTATATCCCAAACCCAATGCCTATGCGGGAAAGGACACTGTAATTGGCTTTGATTCACCATATGAAATGCCCGTTATCCATTCCAATCAAAATAGTTATTTCTGGTCTCCAAGTTCAGGTCTTAGTGATACTAGAATTGCCAATCCTACAGTTACGGGTGGTATTCCAACATGTTATACTTTAAAAGTTTGGGGAAAGGATAGTTTTTGTACCAGCATGGATACAGTTTGTATCAAATATGGTCGAGGGCCAGATATTCATGTTCCTACTGCATTTTCACCAAATGGAGATGGCATTAATGATAGATTATACTTTAGGGCTGTTCAGGTACAAGTAACCCAAATTGCCATTTTTAATAGATGGGGTCAAACCGTTTTTAGCAGCAATAACCCAAATCAGTATTGGGATGGGACATTTCAGGGAAGGCTTCTGGAAAGAGACCAATATAATTGGTTGGTAAAGGGAATTGGTCCCGGGAACAAACCTTATATAAAAGAAGGCAGCTTCCTATTATTGCGTTAAATTGCTTATCATATGACCTTTAACTTGGCCATATCAACTTTCAAAAAAGAATAGTTATGCCTAAGTTTTATTTGTCTTCATTTGCTTCTATGTTATTACTTTTTTTCTTTGGGATACTTCAAACAAATGCCCAAGTAGTTTTAAAAGAACAGAACGTCTATGCTCAAATATTAAAGGAGCAGGATTTTACTTTCACAGCTCAGGCATACGCAACAGCAAGCTCAGAAAAAAAACAAATGACCGATCCTTATAGTTTTAAAGTTGGTATTGATAGCATTGTAGGAATACTCCCCTATTACGGACAGTCCTATACGGCTCAAATTAATCTAACGGATGGCAGTATCAAATTTAATATCCTTAAATACAAGTACGAATTTATGGAGAAGAAGAAAGGTAGATATCAGGTTGCTATAAAACCAGAAGATCAAAACACAACTATTCAATCATTTTACCTGACCATTTTTACCGATGGCACTGGTCAGGTAGATGTGCTAAGTAGGAATAGGGAACCTATGACCTTTTACGGATCTATTTCTAGATAATCCGTTTGATTCTTTCCTATAAGTCTCATGAACATCACTGCAGTTGCCATATTATCCAATCCAAAAGCTGGAAAAGGAACTGCTCAAGAAACGGCCAAATGGTTAGAAAAGTCTCTTGAGCAAATTGGCATATCTTCTCAAATATTTGAAAAAAGTTGGCCCCAAAATTTTGCAGGCTTTTCCGATATTTGGATAATTGGTGGAGATGGCACACTGAATTATTTTATCAACCATTATCCTGACTGTCAACATCCTTTAGCGCTTTTCAAATGTGGCACTGGCAATGATTTTGCTTGGAAACTATATGGTGAAAAAGATAATACTGCCATTTTTGAGCAAGTGATAAAAGCCAAGGTACAAGCTATAGACGCTTGTAAAATAAATCAATGGTGGTACTTAAATTGTTTGGGTATTGGCTTTGATGGAGAGATTATTCGTTTTATGCAAGCCATTCGTTTTCTGGGTGGGCACTTGGGTTATTTGCTAGCTGTTGTTTTAAAGGTCTTTAGCTATCAAGAAAAGCGTTTTCAAATTACTACTGCCACGGAATCTTGGCAAGAGCGATTCTTATTGGTGATTGCCAATAACAGTTCTAGAAGTGGTGGCGGATTTTTTGTTACACCAAATGCCCATATGCAGGATGGCTATTTAGACTTACTACTTTGTAATAAACTCAACCTATTTCAGCGATTAAGATACCTTCCTGTTTTGCAAAAAGGCAAACACTTACACCTACCCTTTGTTACCCATCGTTTGGTTAAAGAAGTAAAAATTCAGTTGGAACAGGAAACGGATATTCAAATTGACGGTGAATTAATCAGCGCCAAAGACATTCAAATTAGCGTAGTTCCAAACAAATTTCTATTTAGGTTTTAATCTATTCAGCAATAGGCATTTTATCCGTTCTTTTGGTACCAGCATAGAGCTCATATTCCAATAAACGGCAATCAATGGTGGCGTTAAAAAATTCAATTCTCCTACTGGGTTTCAAGCGAATTTTCTTGGCTAAGTCTAGGTTACCAGTAAAAATATATCCGGTAAATCCTTTGCACTTGTTTTTAAGAAAATCGCCCATGCGCGCATAAGTGGCATTGAGTTCAACTTCATCACCCAAACGCTCTCCATATTCCGGATTAAACATGATCACCGACCCTTCTGTTTCAGGAACCTGGGTAGATTCAAAATCACAAACCTGAAAATCAATCATTTGCTCCACTCCTGCCACAGCCGCATTGATTTTAGCTATTTCAATGGCTTTGTTGCTTAAGTCAGAGGCAATGATTTTGATATTGGGATGATGGTTGATCTTGGCATCTAAAGCTGCCCTTTCATTTTCATAAATGGCTTTCTCATACCCCTTAATATACATAAAAGCATAATTGCTTCGCATTAGACCTGGTACACGATTGCTGGCAATTAAAGCAGCTTCAATGGCCAATGTTCCAGACCCACACATAGGATTGATAAAGGGTGTTGTTTTATTCCATTTGGTAGACAGAATGGTTGCTGCTGCCAATGCTTCCAGCATGGGTGCTTTGCCAGGTAACTTTCTATAACCATGTTTGGCCAAAGTTTCTCCTGAAGTATCTAAAAACACTTCTGCTTCATCTTTTTTCCAAAACAAATAAACCACTGCACCACTAAGTTCAGAGCCTGTAGATGGGCGTTGCTGAGTAGTTTCTCTCATCCTATCAACAATAGCATCTTTAACCCTGAGATTGGCAAATAAATTGGTCTGAATAGTTGGATGATACACATTACTGGTTACTGAAAAATAGCTATCTGGCACCAGCATTTTTTCCCATTGAATGGTTACTAAATTCCTGTATAATTCATTGGGATCATTACAAATAAAGGCTTTCAGTGAATACATCACCTGACTGGCACACCTAAGGTTCAGGTTTAATTTTATACAATCAGCCATGGTTCCTTCTAATTCAACACCTGTTTGAAAGACACTATAACGCCCATACCCAAGGGCTTCAATTTCTTTTGCCAATGCAGGTGCTAACCATTTATGACAAGTAACAATAATCTTACTGGAATTGACAAAAGGATTCATCCGGCAAATTTAGTGCAATATTCTAAGGGTTTGTAGGCTTTGCATGGCAATAAGCAAGGAATGCCTTAAATTGATGCGTTCAATAAAGTAATCAAATGATGAAAAAACTATTTTCCAATCTAAGATGCTATCTACCAGTTTTACTGATTATTGGCTGTATCAAACCCAATATTGTTGCTGCTCAAGGTGGCGTACTGATTGAAACATTACCCTCTACCAAAGCAGATGGTACCATTAATATATATGGAAGAGGAACTCTGTCTAATAAGATTCCTTACGATAAAATTACTGGAAGTGCCTTTTGGAAAGCTGAATGGCAAACGGCCACACTTATTGGTCGGAATAAAAAGGAAAGATGGGAACAAGAAGTAAAATTGAATATGGCTTCTCATGAAATTTATTACAGAAAACCAAATGGTGAAGAGGAAGTAGTAAATGAAGGCTTGGTTAAAATAGTACAATTTCACCAACCCAATGATCCCCAAAACATAACCTCAAGTTTTTTAAATGGGATTACAGAACCTTATGTTAGTGAAGTACCCATTAAAGAGCTTATACAAATATTGAACCAGGGTAAATACCAATTGTTGAAAATGGACAATCGTAAATTAATGGAAGGGGATTCACTTTTTGGCACTATGAAACGCTATTATTTTAAGAATGAGGTTAAATATTTTCTTACTAATAATTACGTTGTAAATCCTTTAAAAAAACTCAATAAAGAAACCATTTTACAAATGGCTCCAGCTGGTAAGAATGAACAAGAATGGATATTGCAAAATAAAGTTGACTTTAAAAAAGAAGCAGACATTATTCGTTATTTGAATCAACTGAATGCGTCAAAATAATTGTTTATACCTTTTTAATAAAATGTAAGTTCAAGCAATAAGTGCAATTTTTTGATGTAGCACTTGATTAGGTGTTAGATAATTAAATTTCTTTACTGGTCTA
>JBEAPC010000103.1:0-6383 GCA_041164585.1 Bacteroidota bacterium | reverse complement strand
TGCTATAAAACCCATATTGGTTACTACTTACCCCTTTACCTTCTGATCTAATAGACAAATTGGCTCCAATTAAGGATTCTCCAGACACACTATCCCGGATATAACCGTTTAAGGTGAATTTATCTTGAGCTAAACCTGAAATGCTATAACAACTAATAAATAGTAATAAAAGAATCCGAGCCATGTTTTTCTAACAAATGAGTGAAAGCAAAGTTGTAATAATGACCAATTAATTAGAGGCAACTGAAATAGTATCCTTGATTTCACCACAAAGGGGCTTCAGATTGGGCTGGTAAGGATTGGTCAAACCGGTTTGATCACTAATCCAAAAAGCACCTTGGTCTTCAAAAGCATTGTTGCAGTAAAAGCGATACAATGGTTTTTGTTGGTATTGGACGGTTCTGATTAAATCAAATAATTGATCACTGATCATTTGAAAAGACCTTCTTTTAGATAATAAATTGTTTTCTCCCAATAAGCCCTGAGCTTCCGAAGAAATACCATCTGAATAGCTAAAAGCAGTTTGTACCAATATGGAATCTGCCTGCAATTCACTCAGTTTTAAACTATCACTAGCCAAAACAAGGGCCCTAGTTGCTTGAGCAATGCCACTATCTTTTTCCGCCACCAATTGGTCTTTTAATTGCAAATAAGCAGTCAATAGTTGCTCAAAAGATTGGTTAAATACAGTTGAATGAGTTGGGTTTAGGGTATTTTTTGACTGATTATTGCCTACTAACCCATCTTTATTGGAAGGTGTCTGACAAGACAAACTGTATAGTAAAAAGAAGCAAAACAGGTAGATTTTCATGTATTTTGATTGGAATTTTCAAAAAAGCCGCAAGAATTAACCCAGTAAAATTAATCCAAATTGTATTGGCAGCAGATTGGGATTACCTTTGCGGCCTTAAATAACTGTTAAGAGATGTTGATAGGTCTGCAAAATGTTACGTTTGAATTTGGTGCTAGGGTTATAGTAGAAGACGCCACATGGCATATTCAACCCGGTGATAGAATTGGATTGATTGGATATAATGGTACTGGCAAGTCTACCATTTTAAAAGTATTGGTAGGAGAATATACGCCTTCAAAAGGAACTGTAGAAAAGGGTAAGGATACTTCTATTGGGTACCTCCACCAAGACCTTTTGAGTTTTGATACCAATGATAATATTACAGAGGTAGCTTTGAGCGCTTTTGAAAGGGTGCGTCAATTAGAAAAAGAAATTGAAACACTTGGTCAGGAATTAGAAAAAGATTCTGAAAATGAAGACTTACTCATCAAGTATACCGATGCCCTTCATGAATTAGATGTATTGGATGGATACAATATTCACCATAAAGCAGAAGAAGTTTTACATGGTCTTGGTTTTAGCAACGATGACCTAAGTAGACCCTATAAGGAATTTAGTGGAGGGTGGCGTATGCGTGTCTTATTGGCAAAGATGATTTTACAACAGCCTGATGTATTGTTGATGGATGAACCTACCAACCACTTGGATCTTCCTTCTATTGAGTGGTTAGAAAAATACTTATTGCACTATAAAGGAAGTGTGGTGATTGTGAGCCACGATAAATTCTTCTTAAATAGAATGGTGAATAAGATTGTAGAAGTTTACCAACAACAATTGCATATTTATACTGGAGACTATGAGTTCTATGAGCAAGAGAAAATGATTCGCATAGACATGCAACAAAAGGCTTTTGAAAATCAACAAGATTATATACGCCAACAAGAACGATTTATTGAACGATTTAAAGCAAAAGCTAGTAAAGCTGCACAAGCCCAGAGTGTTCAAAAAAGACTAGATAAGATTGAAAAAATTGAAGATGTTCAATTAGAAAGACCAGATTTGAGAATCAATTTTCAACTAGATAAAGTTCCCGGTAAAACCTTGGTAACACTCAAAGAAGTAAGTAAGAATTTTGGCAGAATCAATATTGTAGACCATACCAATGCCGAGATTGACCGCGGTGATAAAATTGCTTTGATTGGAGCCAATGGCAAGGGTAAGTCTACCGTTTTACGCATGGTAGCAGGCACGGAATCCTTTACTGGAGAAAGGGTTTGGGGGCACAATGTAGAAGAGAGTTTTTATGCACAGCACCAACTTGAAGCCCTGACTATGACCAATACCATTTTGGAAGAAATGCAATCCTGTGGAAGTAAAAAGTCAGATGTAGAACTAAGAAGTTTAATGGGTGCTTTTTTATTTGGCGGTGACGATATTGATAAAAAAATCAGGGTACTGAGTGGAGGAGAAAAAGCCCGTGTGGCATTGGCAAAAACCATTGTTAGCAAGGCCAACTTTTTAATTCTAGATGAACCTACCAACCACTTAGACATGCACTCTGTTGAATTACTAGCAGATGCTTTGAATAAATACGAAGGAAGTATCATCTTGGTTAGTCACGACCGTTATTTTATCTCTAAAACTGCCAATAAGATTTGGGAGATTGTAGACAACCAAATTAAGGAGTTCAAGGGGTCTTATCAGGAATGGGTGGAATGGAATGAGCGAATGGCCAAAAAGGAACAAGAAAATGCCCGCAATGAAGCAAAGATAGAAAAACCCGAACCCAAACCAGAACCCAAAAAGCAGCAACCAACGGGTCCTATTAATAAAGACTTACAGAAAGAAGTACAGAAACAACAAAAACTACTGCAACAGATTGAAGCCAATTTAAGTAAGGCCAAAGCGGAGAAACTAAGAATTGAAGCTGCCATGGGCGATCCTGCAAACTATGCAGATAGAAATAAGTTTGTACAATTAGAAGCAGATTATAAAAAAGTGCAGACAGAATACAATAACCAAAATGCAGAATACGAAAAAGCATTTGAAAAATTAGTAGAATTAGAATCTGCATAGAACACATGAGCATAACTTTTTTGGAAGAAGCCTGAACTTTTTAGTTCGGGCTTCTTTTTTGAATGGCTATTTGTTATATTTATTATTGGATAATGTAATTCCAAAACCTATTTTAATGAAAAGAGTTTTCTTGTTCTGGCTATTATTGATGACTACCCAAGTGGGCGTTTTTGGTCAAATTCAAAATGCCATTATTTCCAATGCTGATAGTATTATTCAAAAGAAGTTGAATAATTCTTCACAACATTTATTAGACCTTGCTCTTGAAAGATTTAAGGACTCATTGAGGAAAAATGAACTTGAACAGGAAATTTCCTTGCTTAAACAAAACGAAATCAGTAAAAAAACCGCTTTAAATAATCAATTATTAAAAATCAGGATAGATGATAGCCTTAAGCAGGCTATTCAGATGAAAACACTAGATAGTTTGCGAAAAAACGCCAAAGGGTTCCCGGTTGCTCCGTTTAAAGATACCCTTTTTCTGATTTTTCATAGACTTGGAGAATTGTCAGCTAGTGAGAGAGCTACTGCCATTACAAAAAGAATCCAATCAATTGCAGAGGGCATCAAGTATAACAAAGACAGTTTCAGATTAGAACAAGGCGTAACTGTTACTGACCTTTTTTATGGTAAGAAACTGGTTATGAGCATTGTTGCAGAAGATGCATTATGGAACAATACCCCAATTCTTCAACTGGCAAATAATAATAAAACTATCATTCAAAAAGCCGTAACAGATTATGTATCGCTATATAGTTTACAAAATAGATTAAAAAGAATAGGCCTTATTATATTGGTTTTCCTTTTAATGGGAGTTCTCATTTATTTAATAAAAATGCTTTTCCGTTATAGTAGAAAATGGATTATACAACATTTGGAAAAAGGAATCAACGGAATTAAAATCAAATCATATACTTTACTAAACAGCAATCAAGAGGCCTTATTACTTCTACGTTTAAATAATTTGATTAAGTGGGCATTTATCATATTGGCAATATACTTAACCCTTCCTTTAGCATTTAGTATTCTTCCTTGGACTAAAGATATTGCTGAAAAACTGCTAAGTTTTGTTACCAAACCAATGGGACAAATTTTAGTTTCAATTTGGGATTATTTGCCCAATCTATTTACAATTATAGTATTAGCTACCATCATTGTTTATATCAGAAAAGGGTTTCATTTTCTAAGCAAAGAGATAGAAAACGGTGTATTAAAAATTGATGGATTTTACAAAGATTGGGCAAAGCCAACTTATCAAATTATTAGTATCTTATTATTCGCTTTTTTAATCATCGTAATTTTCCCTTATTTACCTGGGTCAGAAAGCCCTGTTTTTAAAGGGGTTTCTGTTTTTATTGGTCTCTTATTCACTTTTGGATCAACTGGCTCATTAAGTAATATCATATCAGGTTTGGTTTTAACCTATACCCGTGCATTTAAAATTGGAGACCGTGTAAAAATTGGTGAGACAACAGGAGATGTCATTGAAAAATCACTTTTGGTTACAAGAATCAGAACAATCAAAAATGAAATCATCTCTATTCCAAATTCTAATGTAATGAATAGCCATACAACCAATTTTAGCGCTGAAGTTAGAGAAGGAAATGGTTTGATTTTGTATACCACTGTAACAATTGGATATGATGCAGCTTGGGAAACGGTTCATAAATTATTAGTAAAAGCTGCCTTATCCACTGAAGGGATTTGTCAGAATCCAATACCCTTTGTTTTGCAAACCAGTTTGGATGACTTCTTTGTAAGCTATCAAATCAATGCATATACAAACTCACCAAATGAACAAGCCACTATTTATTCCAATCTGCACCTACAAATTCAAGAAGCATTTAATGAAGCTGGGGTAGAAATCATGTCTCCACATTATAATGCTATTAGAGATGGTAATGCTAAAACAACGCCCATAAAAACCAAATAAGGCAATATGATGCCTTACAAGCATTTACTATATTGATTCCTGCCCAGATCTACCACTTAAGGAAATTACATTTTTTGTATCTTGCAACAACAAGCAAGAACAATGGAAAAAAACACAGCAAAGGTTGGAATTGTAATGGGTAGTGATAGTGATTTAAAAATCATGCAAGACGCTGCCAATATTTTGACCCAGTTTTCTATCCCATTTGAATTAACCGTTGTTTCGGCACATCGAACTCCATTGAGAATGGTTGAGTATGCGCAAACCGCCAAAGACAGGGGTTTAAAAATCATTATTGCTGGTGCTGGTGGTGCTGCCCATTTACCAGGTATGATTGCCGCCATTACCAGTTTGCCCGTAATTGGTGTTCCTGTAAAATCATCTAATTCTATTGATGGTTGGGATTCCATATTGTCCATTTTACAAATGCCCAACGGAGTTCCTGTAGCTACTGTTGCTTTAAATGCTGCTAAGAATGCCGGAATTTTGGCGGCAGAAATAATTGGTGCATTTGACCAGAAAACAGGAGATGCTATTATTGCCTATAAAGCCTCCATGTTATCAGAAGTAGAACAGAAAATTAAAAACCTGCAACAGGATTGGCCAAATGAATTTGACAAATAGGATTAACTTTTTACAATCACTGTAAAATTCATGTTTAAAGCCGGTGAAGCTTGGTAGATGATTTCCATCCAAGACTTTCCAAATTTACCATAATAAGTAGCCATATTTAAGACCCGCTCTTGCAGTGAATTGCCAGGAAACAAGGCCGTTTTCAAACTATTAATTTGCCTTGTTGCAGTTTCATGTTGTAATCGCTCTGCTCTCAAGATTTTTTTCTCCAATTCTATCAAACGCTTGGCTGACTTGGTTTGTAAAGCAGCTACATGGGCTTCCAAAGTAGTATCCACTTTAGCTACAACTGTTTTCAGTTGATCGTATACCAAACTAATTGATTCCATTTCAGTACCAATTTCTAACTGATGTTGGGATAGCTTTTTTACGTGTTGATTCAATAAAGTCAACCCATCTTGAAACAGGGATTCAACACCAATATCTAATCGTTTCATTTGTTGGTATTGATCATCAGAAATTTGTAAGAAGGAGTTTCTTAAAATCAACACCGGATAAGGAATGGATACTTTTTCAAACACAGTTTTTAACTCTAACCAATAGGCTAGTTCTCCCCCACCGCCAATAAAAGCAATATTGGGTAACACCGTTTCCTGAAAACCGCCTCTTAATATGACGTTGGCACTAAATCTGTCAGGATGAATATGCAATTCTTCCAAGATTTCTGACTGAGAAAATCTCAGACCAAGGGATTTTACTTCATAAACATCGCCCAGCGATTCTATCCTTTCCCTTTTGTCATCAATCAGATAAAACAAGTTAATGTCTCTACCCCCAGCCTGCACTTTATAATGTGCTTCTAATGCTTTTGCTGTAAGGGTAACTGCTTGCTGTGAAAAACCTTCCAGCAATTCTTTTTCAATAACCGATTGATAGGCAGATTTTAAATTGGGGTTGTCTGGAATTAATACCACCACTCCAAAATCAGCAAACAATTGGTTAACCAAA
>JBEAPC010000102.1:0-7253 GCA_041164585.1 Bacteroidota bacterium | reverse complement strand
CGTATTTGTAACATTGATTGTATTTAGTTTCTTGAGAGATTTTGTTCCTTTCCCACTTGAAATTGACCAGCACTTTATTGCGGCTGTGTTAACCGTAATTGGTTTCTCTATGAACGATACTGTAATTGTTTACGATAGGATTCGTGAAGACAGCAAATTGATGAAGGGTGAGTCAAATGCTACCATCATCAACCGAGCCATCAATGAAACGTTGAGTCGTACCATCATGACTTCATTAACCGTATTCTTAACCATCTTGATCCTCTTCATCTTTGGTGGAGAAGTAACTAGAGGTTTTGCTTTCGCGATGTTGATTGGGGTAATTACCGGTACTTACTCTTCTATCTTTGTGGCTGCACCAGTCTTGGTGGATTTTGCAAAGAACAAACCATTAGGTAGTTCTGTAACTAAGAAATAATCTACACTTGAATAGTAAAAGCCCCGTTTGAAACGGGGCTTTTTTTATGGGGCTAATCCAATCTTGTAAGCCAAATTAATGGGTTGCGAATAGGAAGATTTCTTATGACTTCTTGGTTCTGCGGAAAATGCTCTAGCTTTTTCCAGAGTGTTAACCAATCCGATTCTTGAAATGCTTGATACCCAAATATCAAAAAGGGCTGAGCAATAGGCCATTGATCCCAATACATCACATCTTTGGTAAAAGGCCAAGTAGATTTATTTTGAACATATGCTGTCATAAACTGAATGGCTTTTTGTAAACTGCAACCATTGGTTAATTGGTATTGAAAAATGGAAGGGCTTTCCTGTTTCAATAAATATGCTATCGTGGTCATTGCGTCTAGATTAAATAAGGAATAACCATAGGGTTTGGTTCTTTTTAACTCCAATGGAAATGACCCATCCAAAGCTAATTGGCTTGGTAAAAGTATTTGCTGATACCTTCTAGAACAGTCTTTGATCAAAGAATCGTTCCTTGTTAATTTGGCAAAACTCAAAACCTGCATTACCCAACAAGTGGCGTGATTGTTTTTGGCGTCTCTCTCCTCTTTACCATAAGGATGATGGGTAACCCAATCAAGATAATCAGCAAACCATTGTTTCATGGATGTCAATTCTTTTTCTGGAATCATTCCCGCTTTTTCTAAGACCCTAATAGACTGGGCAACTTCCATCATTTGAATCATATCAATGATACCCACACCTCTACCTGTAACTTTTCCTTTAATGGCTTGTGCATATAATAATGCGGGATTCATCCTTGTTGCCGTATCCACAAACCAAGCCTTCAAATGCTTTAAACTTGCCCTAGCATATTGGGGATTCCCAGAAATCAAATAAGCAGATACCAAATTCCCCATCAATTGACTAAACCGAATCATGGCTAATCGGTGTTGTACAAAATTATTGGGATTGGTTTGACCATCTTTTTGAATATAAGGTCCTTGAGGATGGCTAGAATCGGGCCACCAATAATCTCCTTCTGAAAAAAAATCGTGTTTATCACCAGCAGATCTTTCAGCAAAATAAGCCGTTACCGTAATGGGCTTTTCTTGTAATGATTGATTTGCTTTTTGTAGAATTTGTTTGGCTAATACAGTCTGAATTTCCTTTCCAGTTGTATTCAAAGCAATAGCGGTTTTCTGTGCCTGTAAAGTAGCAGAACAAGAAAATAGTAGGAAAGCAATATGCAGTGGAGACCTCATGATAAATTGTTTAGCGTTTCTTTGATCTCTTTTAAAAATTCTGTCACTTTTTGTTTGGGATCACCTTTCCCAAGGGTTTCAATGGGTATGAATCCCCGGTAATTTGATGCCAAAATCATTTTCAAAACCTTGGCTACATCTGTCTTAACAACTATTCCATCTACATACATTGCTTCTTTTAATTGCCAGTTCACGGCTAAGGGTATGCTGTCTTGAATTTGTGAAAATGGATCCCCTTGCTGGTAACTTCCAATATCCAATACCAAACCAAACCATTCCCTATTTACTAATTGAAACAGGTCTTTTACCTGTTGGGCATTCTTGATAAAATCGTTGTGGTTTTGAAGAGCTACAATTACGCCATGAGCCTGACCAAAGTCTACACATTCCTGTATATCTTTTGCCATCCAAGAAGCAATGGCTTCCCAACTATATCCTTTGGGTATATCAACCCCTGAAAAAATCCTGATAACAGGGGCTCCCAATTTTGATGCCACCAGGATCCAATCTTTGACAAGTTGAATGTCTTTTTTTCTTTTCTCTGCGTCTAACTGTGCAAAATCATTTTTAATACCCGTACCACTGATAGAGAGGCCAGCCAAATGGACTTTACGTTTGATCCTATAGATATATTCATCAGTGGGAACATTGGGATATCCAGGAAAATAATAACCGGTTAGGTCAATACCTTCAAATCCAACCTGAGCACTAAAATCAATGAGCTCCTCAATAGACATAGCTTGAGACCTTAATGGGTCATTGAAGGAATAAGCATTTAAACTCAATTTTAAGTGCTTTCCTTGGCCTGCTATTGTTGGATTCAAGGTAGTTTCCATAAAGGAAGGAAACAAGGGAGCCAAAAGGCAGGTTTTCAAAATGTCTCTACGCGTGGTGGATGGCTTCATCCTTAAACTTAATCAATGCAGGAAAGAATACACGGCTTTGGTTAAAAAAAATGCGAAAACGATTTCTTAATTTACGAGCAAAAAAAAGGGCAAACGATTCAACGTTTGCCCTTTTCAATATCTTTAAAATCTATTAAACCGCAAATGAAGTACCACATCCGCAGGTACTGCTAGCATTGGGATTGCTAAAAGTAAAACCACGACTATTTAATCCACCCTGCCAATCTACTTCCATTCCAAAAAGATATAGTTGGTGACTTTTATTCATTACACAAGCAATGCCTTCAATTTCAAAACGCTCATCCTCCTCAGTGGGTTGGTCAAAACCTAACACATAAGTCATCCCACTACATCCACCACCCTTTACTCCTACCCTTAAGCGTTGGGTATGATCAAAATCGGGTTCATTCATCAAGCGTTTAAGTTCTTCTATTGCACCGCTTGTCAATTTCACTGGTGTAGCTGTAACTGTTTCCATTTGTTAAATTTAATACACAAATTTACAACCTATTGGCTTGAATGCTCCAAATCCCGTTTTCGATAACTGGAATTTCATGCTTAGCCAGTGGTTTCACCTATTTTTGCTTGAAAAAGATTCCATGTTGGACACTACCAGTTTTTTGACCATGGTTATTGCAATCCTGATTGCAGGCTTGGCCGGGTTTCTCATCTACTTACAACGTAAAAATCAAACCGCTGATAAAGCCGTAACGGCCCAAAATTCTGGACTTCAATTACAAGCCTATGAACGCTTGATTTTATTGACCAATAGAATAGCATTACCCAATTTGATTAGTCGTTTAAATGTACCAGGCGCCAGTGCAAGGGATATGCAAGAACTACTAACCAGAAATATTAGGGAGGAATTTGAATACAATATTAGTCAGCAGATCTATGTTAGTCCAGCTGCTTGGAATGCACTTAAAAATCTCCAAGAGCAAAATCTGCTCATTGTGAATCAAGTGGCACAACAAATGGAACATACTGCTAGTAGTACTGATTTGAATAGAAATATTCTCACTTTTCTAATGAATGATCAAAGAGGAAAATTGCATGAATTGGTAGGTGAAATATTGAGTTATGAAGCCAAAAAATGCCTCTAGGATTTTAAAGATTGCCATATGACTGAAAAAAAGCTTTGTACGGATAGTGGTATAGAAATTAAGAAAGTATACTATCCCCTGCCATCCAATAATGTAGAAGAAGTACCTGGTCAATTCCCCTATACCAGAGGCGTGCAAGCAGATATGTATCGCGGAAAGCTTTGGACAATGCGCCAGTATGCTGGCTTTTCCACCGCAGAAGAAAGCAATAAAAGATACCATTACTTGCTTTCTCAAGGAGTTATGGGATTGAGTGTAGCATTTGATCTTCCTACCCAAATAGGCTATGATTCTGACCATGCATTATCTGAAGGTGAAGTTGGAAAAGTGGGAGTTGCTATTGATAGTTTAGAAGACATGGAGATTCTTTTTCAAGGGATTGAATTAGAAAAAGTGTCTACTTCTATGACCATCAATGCAACTGGCTTTATATTACTAGCGTTCTACGTAGCATTGGCAAAAAAACAAGGAGCCGATTTAAATAAGATTACTGGTACCATTCAAAACGATATTTTAAAAGAATACGCCGCTAGAGGAACTTATATCTATCCACCCAAACCATCTATGCGCATCATCACCGATATTTTTGAATGGTGTGCACAATCATTACCCAAATGGAATACCATTAGCATTAGTGGATACCATATTCGGGAAGCAGGAAGTACGGCCGTACAAGAAGTGGCTTTTACTTTGTCAAATGGCAAAGCTTATGTTGCAGCAGCACTTGCCAAAGGATTAGACATCAACGTATTTGGCAAAAGACTTTCCTTTTTCTTCAATGCCCATAATCATTTGTTTGAAGAAGTAGCCAAATTTAGAGCTGCTAGAAAAATGTGGGCAGAGATCATGAAAAGTTTGGGAGCAACGGATGAAAAAGCCATGATGCTACGTTTTCATACCCAAACAGGAGGAGCTACTTTAACCGCACAACAACCTTTAAATAATATTGCACGAGTAACCATACAATCCTTGGCATCAGTATTAGGAGGAACCCAAAGCTTGCACACCAATGGCTATGATGAGGCATTGAGTTTACCAACAGAAGAAGCCGCCAGAATTGCCCTGCGCACCCAGCAAATAGTGGCATTTGAAAGTGGCGCTCCTGATACCGTAGATCCCTTGGCAGGAAGTTATTTTGTTGAAAGCCTAACGGCCGATATTATTCAAGAAGCTACTTCTTTAATGGAAAAAATAGACAGCATGGGTGGCGCTGTAAGAGCCATTGAAGAAGGCTTTATGCAGGATGAAATTGCTAGAAGTGCTTATGCTTATCAACGCAATATTGAAAGTGGCGAAAAGATTATTGTAGGCGTAAACAAATTTCAGGTTACAGAAACCAATAAGGTTCCCTCCTTTAAGATTGATGATAGCATACAGCAAATTCAAACTGAGAAATTACAAAAGCTGCGTTCCAAAAGAGACCAGCAAAAAGTGGATGCGCTTATAGAAAAAATTACCCTTACTGCCAATACTTCTGAAAACCTGATGCCCATAGTTATAGAGGCAGTTGAAAACCTGTGTACACTTGGTGAAATTGCCGATAGCTTGAGAAAGGTCTTTGGGGAACACCGATAAAAAGGACTAATTGCTTGATTTTGATTGTTTTTGATAGGGTTGAATTGGATTTCTAACTAACTTGAAGCCATTCTTTCAAGCATCAAAACTAATACATGAGAAAGCAGTTTTTTCTGGGTCTATTGGCCCTACCCTTTTTTGCTGGAGCGCAAATCACACCCGCTAAAATTGAACAGTCAGCCAAAGAAGTCAATGATTCTGTTATTGCTTGGCGCAGACATTTGCACCAATATCCCGAACTGTCTAATAGGGAAACCAATACCATGAAATACATTGTAGAAAAACTACAAGGTCTTGGTTTGGAAATCAAATCTGGCGTAGCCAAAACAGGTGTAGTAGCCATTTTAAAAGGTGGTAAGCCAGGTCCAGTAGTAGCCCTTAGGGCAGATATTGATGCATTGCCTGTGATTGAAAGAGCCAATCTTCCATTTAAATCAAACGTTACCAGTGAATATGGTGGACAAAAAGTAGGTGTCATGCACGCCTGTGGTCATGATACCCATACAGCCATTCTGCTTGGTACTGCCAGTGCCATGAGTAAGATTAGAAAAGACATTCCAGGCACCGTGGTCTTTGTTTTCCAACCTGCTGAAGAAGGTGCTCCAGAAAATGAGGAAGGCGGTGCTCCTTTGATGATAAAAGAAGGTGTCATGACCAATCCCAAAGTGGATGCCATTTTTGGAATCCATATCAATTCACAAACAGAGATTGGAACCATCAAATACAAATCAGGATCTGTGATGGCTAGTTCTGATTGGTTTACCATTAAAGTAAAAGGTAAACAATCTCATGGATCTCAACCTTGGAGTGGTATTGATCCTATTGTAGTAGCTACTCAAATCATTACCGGATTACAAACCATTGTGAGCCGTCAGTCTGAATTAACCAAAGCTCCTGTAGTCATCACCGTTGGTAGGATTAATTCTGGTGTACGCGCCAATATTATTCCAGAAGAATTATTCATGGAAGGAACCATTAGAACACTGGATGGCAACATGCAAAAAGACGTACACGAAAGAATTAGAACAACAGCCAAGAAAATTGCAGAAGCATCAGGTGCCACTGCAGAAGTAATGATAGATACCAAGACCTTGGTCACTTATAATGATCCGGCCCTTGTTAAAATGATGTTGCCTTCCTTAGAAGCTGCTACTGGTAAAGGAAATTTATTGGAACAAGACTGGACAACAGGCGCGGAAGACTTTTCATTCTATGGTCAAAAAGCACCTGCATTTTTCTTTTTCTTAGGGGGTATGCCAAAAGGTATGGATCCTAAAAAAGCAGCACCACATCATACCCCTGATTTTTATATTGATGATAGCAAGTTAGATGTAGGTGTTAAAGCCTATCTGAACTTAGTAATGGACTATGCACAGTTAAAAGGAAAATAAGTTTTTAAAATACTGTTTATGAAACAAGTTTTATTAGCCCTGTCAACCTTGGTTGCCATGGAATTGAGCGCTCAAACACCCTTGAGCCCAGAAACCTTATGGAGTCTTGGAAAAGTTAGTGGTTTGGGTATTTCAAAAGACAAACAACAAGTGCTTTTCTCGGTAAATTTTCCTGATGTAGAAGCCAATAAAGGCAATGTAAAAACCTTTAGAATTGGTATTAATGGAGGTAATGCAGAATTGGTCACCAATCCTGATATTTTCTTAACCAATCCCAAAATCTCACCAGATGGCAAGTGGTTGCTCAGTGCTGATGCGGTTAAAATTAAACCAGTTTTTGGATCAGACTTTTACCCAAGTCTTACAAAGTCAAATGTGCAGATTTACGAATCCTTAAACTATAGACACTGGGACACCTGGGAAGACGGAAAATTTGACCATGTATTTTTAAACAACCTAGTTGATGGCAAACCGGGTCAGGGCTTGGATTTGATGAAGGGCGAACCCTTTGATTGCCCAACCAAACCTTTTGGCGGAGACGATGATTATGTTTGGAACCCAGATGGCAAACACGTGGTTTATGTTACCAAGAAGTCTTATGGTACTGCTTATGCT
>JBEAPC010000101.1:0-5615 GCA_041164585.1 Bacteroidota bacterium | reverse complement strand
GTATGGGTGGTACTTTGGATAGTGCTCGTTTCAAATATCAATTAAGCCAACATTTAAATTGTAGCCCTTCAGATTTGAATGCAGTAGTAGTTGGTGGACACGGTGATACTACCATGATTCCTTTGATCCGTCACGCCACTTGGAACAGTGCTCCTGTTAGCAATTTCTTGACCAAAGATCAACAGGATCAAATTGTTGCAGACACTATGGTTGGTGGAGCTACCCTAACCAAATTGATTGGTACTTCTGCATGGTATGCACCAGGTGCAGCCGGAGCAGCATTAGTTGAAAGCATTTTACGTGATGAGAAAAAACTATTTACTTGCTGCGTAAGCTTAGAAGGTGAATATGGCCAAAGCGATATTTGCTTAGGAGTTCCTGTTGTCATTGGTAAAAATGGCTGGGAAAAAATCCTAGATTTCAAATTGAATGAAGAAGAGCAAGCTGCATTTAACAAAAGTGCAGATGCTGTTAGAAACATGAACGAAGTATTGAAGTCTTTGTAATTGTTCCATATTTTTTTAAAAGCCTCAATCTTTTGATTGGGGCTTTTTTGTTTTTAACGTTCATTAACGCCACTCATCATCTGCTTTCACTGCTCCTCACTAAAGCTTACAACTTTTGTAACCTTTCGCTGTCATCTTCGTACTAACCATACAAAAACTAACTAAGATGATTAAGGAAATTGTGAGCATGGCAACTGTACTACTATTTACAGTAAGCAGTTTTGCACAAACAAAGACAACAGTAAGCGGAACCGTACAAGACAAGTCTAGCAAGGCTTTCAGCGGAGTAACCGTTGCATTACTCAAGCAAAATGACAGCAGTTTAGTCAAGACAGCTATTACAGAAAATGACGGACGCTATGAGTTAAGCAGTTCCGTATCAGGCAATTATATTCTTTCTTATCAGGGATTGAATACTGAAAAAAAATTCAGCAATGCTTTCAAATTAGAAGATGGAAAAGACATTCAACTACCAACTATGGTATTGAATCTCAATGCCAATCAGTTGGCTGAAGTAACAGTAGTTTCTAAAAAGCCCATGATAGAAATCAAGGCAGATAAAACTATTTTCAATGTAGAGAATAGCATTAACGCAACTGGAAGTAATGCATTAGAACTCTTGCAAAAAAGTCCCGGTGTTCAGGTTGACAACAACGAGAACATTAACATGAAGGGAAAGTCTGGCGTTAAAATCTACATTGACGGCAAAATGAGTCAGTTAAACGGTCAAGACCTTGCCGCCTATTTAAAAAGCATAAATAGCTCAGACATTGAAGCCATTGAAATGATCAGCAACCCCAGCGCCAAATATGACGCAAGCGGAAATGCTGGTATTATCAATATTCGTTTAAAGAAGAATAAAAAATACGGCACCAATGGTAGTGTGAATGCGGGATTTGTTCAAGGTGTAACGCCAAAAGGAAATGCTGGTGTGAACCTAAACTACCGTGACAAAAAGATTAATCTGTTTAGCAATATCAGTGGCAATTTAGGGGCTTATGAAAATGGCTTGGACCTCTATCGTGAACAGAGAGATACCATTTATGACCAACACAGCGTGAATATTAACAACAACAAGAATTTTAATATCAAAGCAGGTGCTGATCTTTTCATGAATCCAAAAAGCACGCTAGGTTTTATGGTTACTGCTAATACCAGTGACGGAGAATGGAGCAGCTCAGGAGAAACCGATGTTTATTACAAGCCAACTGGTCAGTTTATTAAAAAACTGGTAGCCAAGAATACGGTACCCATGAATAGAACCAATGTCAATGGTAATATCAACTATAGGTATGCAGATACCACTGGTAAAGAAATCAATTTTGACGCGGATTATGGACAGTTCCGCGGGCGAGGTAATTCTTACCAACCCAATAATTACTATGACAAAAATGGCAACCTTCTCTACCAAATCACCAATAGAAACTATACCCCAACTGATATAGATATCCTTACTTCTAAAATAGACGTAGAACTTCCAAAATGGAAGGGGAAATTAGGATATGGTGCCAAGTTTAGTTTGGTAAAAACCAAGAACAGTTTTGATTTTTATACAGACGTTAATGGTACTGTTACAAAAATACAATCGCGCAGCAATAGCTTTAGTTATGATGAAAATGTGAATGCAGCTTATGTAAATTATCAGCGCCAGTTTAATCCTAAATGGAGTTTTCAAGGTGGTCTTCGATTGGAACAAACCAATAGTCTAGGAGTCTTAACCAGGGCCGATGGACTTGTGCAGGCAGACAATGAAGTAAAGAAAAACTATTTAGACTTCTTTCCTAGTGCGGCTATTACTTATACCATTAATCCAAAGCATACTTTGAATTTGACCTATAGTAGAAGAATTGATAGGCCTTCTTATCAAGACTTAAATCCCTTTGAAAATAAATTGGATGAGTTAACATATGAAAAAGGAAATGCCTTTCTGCGTCCGCAATACACCGATAATATTGAGTTTGCGCATACATTCAAGTCAAAAATTACTACTACCCTAGGATATAGTTATGTAAAAGACTTTACAACCCAAACTACTGATACTATTGGTAATGCCACATTTGTACAACAAAAGAATTTGGCTACCCAACAGATTTATAGTTTAACGGTTGGTTCTCCTTTAAGCCTTACTAAATGGTGGACAGGTTATGCCAATATCTATTATAACTACCAAGTATTTGACGGCGAAATAGGCGCCAGTAAAGTGCATACAGAAATCCCTGTTTATGGTGCTTATATGCAAAACAGTTTTAAACTTGGCAAAGACTATACCGCAGAATTGAGTGGATGGTTTAGCGGACCAAGTGTATGGGGAGCTACATGGATGACCAAACCACAAGGAGGTGTTGACCTAGGTGTACAAAAACTCTTGATGGAAAAGAAAGCAACCATTAAACTAAGCGTTACTGATATCTTCCGCACCAGCCCTTGGAAAGCAACCAGCAATTTTGGTGGTCTCTATATCAATGGTGGTGGTTATTGGGAAAGTCAAACCCTTCGTTTGAGCTTTAGCTATAGATTTGGTAGCTCTCAAGTAAAAGCTGCTAGACAAAGAGAAACTGGTTTAGAATCTGAATCCAAAAGGATCAAGTAAGATCCAATATCCCTAAATAAAGAGGCTGACTCATTGAATTGAGTCAGCCTCTTTATTTGAAAGATTCAGACAGCTTGGTTAGATGTATGAATGCTTATGAAAATTTTCTAAAAACACTATTTACTCATCAACAAGTTCACTAAATTCCTAGCCGCTTTTCCATTTTCAAAATCTGCAGGTAAGTAAAAATGTTCAATATATTCATTGTATAACCAAGGGTCACCAATGACCAATACATAACCCTTGCCATACTTGGCTTCTGCAATCAGGGTCTGACCATTTTCAGTAAGAATGGCTTTGGCAGGGCCTTCTAGGGTAATTGGGGCTACTTCTTTTAGGAATACTTTTGATACCCCAGCAAATAATGGATGATTGGGCAAATTCACAGAAGCGCAACTATTAAAATTCCTTGGCTTTCCTTTTTCTGATAATTCAGGATGCAGGGTTTCATGTGTAAACTGCATACCAAAATAGTTGGTCAATAAACCAATACTATCCAATTCTGCATTCTTATAGTTATTGGCCATTAATAATAATACCCCACCCTGTTTTACCCAAGCTGCAATACTAGCAGCAGTAGTTGCATCCATGAATTTGGGATTGGCAGATTCATCCTTGGTATCAGGATCTACCATAATAAAAATATCAGTATTTTTTAAAGCCTGTTTGTCTGGTTTAGTAGAAAGCGTAGACAGAACTCCTCCCTTTGCTTTAAACAATTCACCAAATTGAGAGAACCCACTCATGGCCGTATCTGTCCATAGATAATGAAAAGGCATACCCGTTTTGGCATTGGTTTCATTGTTATAATAATTGTCTAAGACAACGCGCTTTTGAGCTGCAACAGACAAGCACAAACTTGTTAGACTAAAAATGGAGACTAGTAATTTTTTGTTCATCCTATTAATTTAATTCTTTTAAAAAAAATTTAGGCTTTAATCACAAACGTATTGATAATTGTTCCTATTCTTCAAAAAGCAATTGTAAGTCTCTGATTTGCGGAGCCGCTTTTGTCTGCAAAATATTCAATCTAAATACCTGTGCTTTAATGGGTTCAAAAGTCTTGAATGCAGAAGAACCCAAGCCCTTTCCTTCTACTACTGTCTTCCACTCAGTGCCGGATTGGTATTCTAATTTGTATTGTTGAATATTACCACCTGCTTCAGCAGCAGCCATAGCGCCAATGCTATAAGGCTTGCCCAAATCAATTTGCAACCAAGCCGTTTTCTGATCTGCTGAAGCTTTCCAAACGGTTTTACCTTCACCATCCAACACATTTGCTGGACTAAATTTATCAGAGTCTTGAGAAGATGCAGTGGCCGTTTTTCCAGTAGATGGAATAGATTCTGCAATGGACAATTGAACAGGTCCATTAATGTCTAAAGCAATGACAGTTGCAATAGTATCAGGAGCTGTTTTGGGTAATAGTAATACAGCATATAATCCATCTCTACTAATGGCAATTTTTGTTTTTGAATTGGCTAACAATTGTGCTTTTGTAATGGCATTATTCATGGGTATTTTCAACTTGCCATCAACAGGCCATTCAAAAACATGCAAGAACAATTTGTTGTTTTTCTGAGTAGCCCTACCCCAACGCAAATACGTAAAAGGACTAGCTTTGCTGCCGTAAATGGCTTCAGCATTGGGTTTGAGCCAAGCACCTACTTGTTTTAATCTTTCTACTGATGGCTCTGGAATAATGCCTTCATCGGTTGGTCCAACATTCAACAAATAGTTACCACCTTTTGATGCAATATCAATCAGGTTTCTGATTAACACTTTGGTACTCTTCCAATTCTGGTCATAACTTTTAAAACCCCAGGTATCATTCATGGTCATGCAGCTCTCCCAATTTTTACCAGGAATACCTGTTGCAGGAATATACTGTTCTGGTGTTTCCAAATCACCTTCGTATCCACCACCCAATCTGTTATTGGTAATAATGTCTGGTCTGTTCTTCAAGAGGTCTGCCAGTTTGGTAGCACGCTCTGGATTCATATTGGTTGGGGTATCCCACCAAATGATAGCAGGGTTATAGGCGTCTAAGATTTCTTTTACTTGAGGCACAGCCACTTTGTCTATATACTGATCCATATTCCCTTTCTGCGCAGAATCCCAATAACCGCCATTGGCTGCTCCACCTGGGTGATTCCAGTCCTGTGCCTGAGAATAATACAATCCAAAACGAATCTTATATTTTTTACAAGCTTCTGCCAATTCCTTTATAGGGTCTTTTTTAAAAGGCGTTGCATCCACAATATTAAAAGGGTCTTTGGAATGAAACATGGCAAAACCATCGTGGTGCTTACTAGTGATGACCAAGTATTTCATACCCGCTTCGCAAGCTAGTTTAACCCAAGCATCCGCGTTGAATTTTACAGGGTTAAATTTGGCAGGATAGGTTTGATACACAGACATGGGAATCTTTCCCCTATTCATGATCCATTCTCCAATACCAGGAATCTGTTTACCATCATAGGTTCCAGCTGGAACCGCATAAAGCCCCCAGTGAATAA
>JBEAPC010000100.1:0-8143 GCA_041164585.1 Bacteroidota bacterium | reverse complement strand
TCTTTGATTGCTATGCGTAGCCAACTCATCTTTGATGGTTTTTTTGTCCATGAATCGGTTTAGTGCAGTATCATTTTGAATGCCAAATTGGGCATATTTTTCTGTGCTCCTAAACACATACATATTGGTATAATAATGGGCTTTGACAAGCTGGTAGAACCTAGTAGCTCCAATTGGAGACCAGTCTTTGTACACTTTCACGTCAAAATTCCCCTTGGTGGTTTTGAACCGAACCAAAAAGCTATCTGGAGCGTTTTTCTCTAAGTTACGTAACAGGCTTTTTTTGCTTTGGGCACTAGCTACAAATGAACAGCAACAGCAAAATAGGGCAATCAAGGTTTTGGTCATAGTCAAGAATTCTAGTAAAAAGATAATCAAATATTCCAAATGTGCTTGAAAGCGGAATGGCGTTATCTTTGAAGCAATTTAGTAGCCAATGATAGCAATTGACAATGTTTTAATCAGTGAAGACATTATAGACGAGCAATTTGTCTGTGATTTGAGCAAGTGCAAGGGCGGCTGTTGTGAAGACGGAGATGCAGGAGCACCCATGGAAAAATGGGAACTGGAAAAATTGAACAAATACTATGAGGTGATAAAACCTTATATGACCCCTGAAGGCATTGCAGAAATAGAGCGTCAGGGAAAATACTTGTATGATCAAGAATTTGGATGGGTAACGCCCACCATTGAAGGGCAGATTTGCGCCTATGGTTATAGAGACAAGTGGGGCGTGATCAAGTGCGGGATTGAACAAGCTTATAATGATGGCAAATTAGATTGGAAAAAACCAGTTAGTTGTCATTTGTTTCCCATTCGCATTCAGCAGAGCAAAAGGGATCCAGAGATTGAATATTTAAACTATGAACCCAGAGAAGACCTTTGTGCGGCTGCCTGTAGTTTGGGTAAGCATTTAAAAATGCCCGTCTATGTGTTCTTAAAAGAATCCATTATTCGTAAGTATGGAGAAGTATTTTATGAAACACTGGAAGCCACAGCCAAAGAATTGAAGAAAAAGAAATAATAACCTATGCCTGATAAAGCAGCATCCTTTATAGCCAAGAGCACCATCAAGGCAGCGGACCTGGATCATCGCCGGAAAATCAATTTTAATATTGGTAAGTACAATGCTGTTGTACCCATTGGGAAGAAGCAGTTTACAGACGTGATGCTTACGCGTGAGAAAGCCAAGAACCGAAAATGGGATGCTATTGAACATTTAGATACCCACTTGGAAAACTTTGAAAAACGCATTACGGCTAGGGGAGCCAAAGTAATCTGGGCAGAAGACAAGGAACAGGCATTGGAAGCCATTGGCAAGATTTGCAAAGAACGCAATTGCAAAACCTTGGTCAAGAGCAAGAGCATGGTTACAGAAGAAATTCACTTGAATGACTATCTGGAATCAAAGGGCATTGAGAGCGTAGAGACAGATTTGGGAGAATATATTCAACAATTAGACGGAGAACCACCCTACCATATTGTTACGCCTGCCATGCACAAAAGCAAGGAAGACGTGGCCAAATTATTTGCAGAAAAACTAGGTGTGCCTGGGGGATTGTCTCCAGAAGAATTAACCCTAGTTGCTAGAAAAAAACTGCGCGAAAAATATGTACAAGCAGAAGTAGGTGTTACGGGAGCTAATTTTATTATTGCTGATATTGGAGCTATAGCCGTTACAGAAAATGAAGGAAATGCGCGCTTGAGTTGTGCTTTTCCAAAAACACATATTGTTGTAGTGGGTATTGAAAAAGTAATTCCTTCTATTCATGACCTGGCACTATTCTGGCCCCTGCTCTCCACATTTGGAACAGGCCAAAAAGTAACCGTGTATAATAGCATTATTACAGGACCAAGACAGGCTGGTGAATTAGACGGACCAGAAGAAATGATTGTGATTCTACTTGACAATGGTAGAACCAATTTATTAGAGAATCCTACTAGTAGAGAAGCATTATACTGCATTAGGTGTGGCGCTTGTTTGAACGCCTGCCCAGTATATAAAAATATTGGTGGTCATTCCTACGAGACTACTTATAGTGGTCCCATTGGAAAAGTAATTACACCCTATTTAAGTGGGATGAAGGATTACAAACACTTGAGTTATGCATCCTCACTTTGTGGCAATTGCACAGAAGTATGTCCCGTTAGGATTAACCTGCATGAACTACTATTAGACAATAGGCACGAGGCGGTGAAAGAAGGCAATAGTAGTTTGGCCGAAAGACTAGCATGGAAGGCTTGGAAAACAGCCAGTCTAAACAGGTCAATGATGAATATGGGGAATGCCAAATTAAAGAACTGGGTGGTGAACAAAGTATTCAAAGGTTGGACCACGCATAGAAGTGATTTGGATTTTAGCAATAAGACTTTTAGTGAAATGTGGCAGGATAAAAAGTGATAGCCATTTACGCGCCAAATATTAGTCCAAGATTGAGCTATACCGTGGAAACACTGTTTGGTGGTCAAGCATTGGTGAGTTCCAATCAACAGACATTTTTACAGCATGATGGTCCTAGAATCAACTACTCACATGAGTTTTTAAACGTGCGTAATCTTTGGATTCATCCACATGGATTAATGGATGAGCAAGGCATTCAACAGCAAGAACTTTCCAGCTTTGAATGGAAAGGTTTCAAGGCTTTTTTTAAAACCAGTGACGGTACCATTCCATTTGATTTGTTTGCGGCTGCTTTTTATTTGCTATCGCGATATGAAGAGTACTTGAGCCACGCAAAAGACCAGCACGGAAGGTTCCCAGCAGAAGCATCACTAGCGTATCAAGCTGGATTTTTACAGCAACCCATTATTCAGTGTTGGGTAAAAGCATTGGCATGGGAATTACATCTATTGTTTCCTGGTTTTAGAATGCTGTCAAGGGCTTTTTGCTTGCGGCCTAGTTATGATATTGACAATGCTTTTGCTTATTTGAATCAGCCAATCGCCAAGCGAATCTTTGGATTTTTTAAAACACTATATCAGGGGAAATTTGAAGCTTTTTTAGAAATGGCTTCTGTTTTAAGCGGTAATGCGTCAGACCCTTTTGATCAGTTTCAACGCTTGCAAGATTTGCATCAAACCCTTGGATATAAACCTATTTATTTTTGTTTGTTAGCAGATAAAAGAAATAGAGTAGATAAGAATATTCATCCCTCAAACAAAGTACTCAGAAAAAGGATTCAAATGTTGGCTGCTAAGAACCCAGTTGGGATCCATCCTTCTTGGCAATCAGGTGATGATACTGGTTTGCTTTCATCTGAAATCAAAACCCTTTCTCAAATCATTGATCAACCTATTATAGCATCGCGCCAGCATTATTTGCGTTTGCGTTTTCCGGATACTTATCGGAGTTTATTGCAAGCTGGAATCCAGGATGACTATAGCATGGGATGGGCTTCGAAAAATGGTTTTAGGGCTTCATTTGCTGCGCCCTTTTATTGGTATGATTTGGAAAAAGAAACCAAGACGACTCTGTTGATTCATCCATTTTGCTATATGGATGCAACCTCCATTTTTTATAAAAGAGTACCCGTGTATGAAGCCGCAAAAGAGTTGCAGGAACTAACCGATTTGGTCATGCAATATGGTGGAGAAATGATGGCCATTTTTCACAATGACTTTTTAACCCAACAACCCGAATGGTTGGAATGGAGTCAATTGCATGAAGACTGGTTGCGCAAATATGCTACTAGTAGTTAAGCCGTTTCTGGTTGAGTAGCTGCTTTCAAACTTCTATTGACTAAGTACACACCCAAGAGGGTAATTGCGGATCCAATTAAAATATTAATGGTCAGTTTTTCATCAACCAATAAGGACCCAACCAGTATGGCTACTATGGGATTGATATAGGCATAGAGTGCAGCAATACCGGGCTCCAAATGTTTCATGGAATAGATAAAAGCAATAAATGCAATAATAGAACCAGCACCAACCATATAAGCCAAAGTGCCCCAGGTTTCTAGTGGAATTTGTGCAAAAGGAATTACATCACCAGTAGCAGTGGCAATGCCATACATGATAAAAGAACTGAGCAACATTTGCCAACCCAATGCATTGTATGGATTGAGTTCAGACTTTTTCTTGGCAATAAAAATGGTAGTCATGGCCCAGGTAATCATAGCTATCATTGAAACGGCAACACCAATCCAAAATCCTTCTTTGTGGTTGTGAAAAGCATTGTCATAAAACACTACGGCAATGCCTGCTATGCCTAAGAACAAACCTATAAATGTGCTAGCTTTGATTTGTTTGTTCTTGAAAAAAAACATTTCAATCAAAACAACAAACAGTGGATAGAGTGCCGCAATAAGGGCACCCAATCCACTGGGAATATATTTGAGACCAACGGTGGCTAGGCCATTGGAAGAAACAAACATGAGGATGGCCATGATGGTGAGCCAACCCAATTGTTTGAGGGTAGGTAATTTTTCTCCTTTGATCAGGAAGAATAATACATAGATAATGCCACCTGAAAACTGCCGTATAGCAGCCACTTCAAAAGCCGGTGTATAGCGCACGCAAATCTTGCTCCCCACCCAAGTGGTTCCCCAGACAATGCTGGTGATGGCTAGTGCTATATAGGCTTTCTGTTTGTCTGCTTGCATCTATCAATTGGTGATTAGTGTCTGAAATGACGCAGACCTGTCATCACCATGGCCAAATTATGTTCTACGCAATAAGCAACACTGTCTTTGTCTCTTACAGAACCACCTGGTTGAATAAATGCTTCCATACCCGCTTCGTGTGCAATCTGTACACAGTCATTGAAAGGGAAGAATGCATCAGAAGCCAGTACCGCACCTTGTAAAGCAAATTCAAATTGTTTGGCTTTGTCAATGGCATGACGCAGGGCATCAATCCGGCTGGTTTGACCACAACCCTTACCCACCAATTGTTTGTCTTTTACTAGGGCAATAGCATTGCTCTTTAAGTGTTTACAAACAAGGTTGGCAAATACCAGATTTTCTTTTTCTGATTCAGTTGTTGGTCTTCCACCCACTTCTTCCCATTTGTCAAAATTGCCCTTGTCAGCACCTTGTTCTAGGGTGCCATTGAGCAATGATTTAGAAGGGGTTTTCAAAGCAGTGGTACCTGCTTTCAATTCTAATAAGATTCTATTTTTCTTGGTCTTTAAAACTTCTAATGCGTCTGCGTCAAAAGCAGGTGCTATCAGTACTTCAAAGAAGATTTCATTAATAGCATCGGCTGTTGCTTTGTCAATAGTTCCATTGCAAACCAATACACCACCAAAAGCACTTTCAGGGTCTCCTGCCAAAGCCGCGTCCCAGCTAGCTTTTACAGAATTTCTTTCTGCAATGCCGCAAACATTGGTATGCTTGATAATGCCAAAAACGGTTCCTTTACCTGCAACGGGTGCGGGAAATTCTTGAATCAATTGTACCGCAGCGTCTACGTCTACAAGGTTATTATAGCTAAGCTCCTTGCCATTTAATTGGCTAAAGAGTTGGGTAAGGTCTCCGTGAAAAACAGCAGACTGGTGTGGGTTCTCACCATAACGCAAAGCCTGACTAATACCTGGATTAAAATAATTGCTGATGGCAATATCATAGTGCATCACTACTTCAAAAGCCTTGGCTGCATAAGCCCTGCGTTGTTCTATTGAAGTTTCACCCTTTTGTGTTTTCAACAAATTTTCCAAAGAAGCATAATCATCCTTAGCAGCAATGACTACTAGGTCTTTGAAATTCTTAGCAGCAGCCCTAATCATAGACGGACCACCAATATCAATTTTTTCAATGATCAATTTTTCTTCAGTGGTATTGGCCAAAGTTTCTTCAAAAGGATAGAGGTCTACAATCACTAGGTCAATTTCTGGAATCTTGTATTCCTTCATTTCTGCTAGATCCTGGGGCTCATACCTTCTACCCAAAATGCCACCAAATACGGCAGGATGCAAGGTTTTTACGCGTCCTCCCAAGATAGAGGGATAGGTTGTCAGGCTTTCTACAGGAACACAGGGGACGCCTAGATCTTCTAGAAATTTCTGGGTTCCGCCAGTAGAATAGATGGTAATACCCAATGAGTGTAATTCTTTGGCAATGGGTTCCAGGCCGTCTTTATAAAAAACGGAAATAAGTGCTGATTGAATTTTCTTTTGCATGTTGATTGCTTGGTCCGGCTTAGAACATTAGGCCTGTTGCCGGGATTGAATGGAGTTGCAAAGGTAAGTTTTCACACGCTCACAAAAAAGAAAGAGAAAGACTAATAATACCAGGGTCTGTAAAAAACTGATGCCCAAGTGCTCAGAAACCGCAAATGGCAGGCGATTGGTTCTTTCTACCAAGTCATTCATGTAACCAATGCCCAATTGGATCATCTTGCCCAAAATGCTTTGCAAATAGGGAATTGGAATGAGCAAGGCAATTTCTAGATAGAGGATCAATCCTGAAAAAGGAACAATCAAGAGGTTGCAAAACAAAAACAGATTGGGAAACTGTTGAAAATGATAGAGCACCAATGGAAAGGTGAACACCTGAGCCGAGAGCGTTAAAGCATTGAGTTGCCAAATGGCCCTAAGCAAGGGGTTTTTAATCCGCAACCATTGCATGAGGGTTTTAGCATAGAGCAAAATGCCCGCCACTGCTGCATAACTTAGTTGGAAACCTAGGTCCCAGACTAACCAAGGGTCAAATACTAGTAAAAAAAATGCCGATGCCGCCAAGGCATTGAGTTGGTTATTTTGATATCCCAGACTTTGGCTCAGCAACAGAAAACTAAAACTCAATGCGGCGCGCATAATGGATGGTGCTGCTCCTGTTAACAAGGCAAAGCCCCAAAGCACTATTAAGATTACAATGGGTCTGATCCAGCGCATCCAATGCAGGGGCATCAATGGTTTAAAAAGCCAGAGCAATAAGCCATAGATCATCCCCAAGTGCATACCACTGATGGCAATAATATGCACCACCCCCGTATTGCTATAAGCCTGAACCAAGCTGCGGTCTAAGTCATATTTGTAGCCAATCAAGAGTGCTTCTGCAATTCCACAAATGGTATTGTCTGGAATCCATCGCGCCAGCACCAGTAAAATCAAATTTCTAGAATCTAGGACCCAGTTGCGCCAACTCCTTGGGGCGGGTTCCAATATCAAAGGAGAAGCAGCAAGATAACTTTGGTATTGTACGCCTTGGCGATAGGCCCATTGTTGGTAATTAAATGCCAGAGGGTCCTTGGGTGCTGCTATGAATTGCAATTTTTTAGTCAACAAGATTCGTTTGCCTGGAATCAATTCTTGCATCCATTCAGGATGTTTGCTATAGAGAAAAACCAGACCATTCACGCTTTCCCATTGACCCTGATTTTCTTGAGCAATAGCTTTTGCCAAGACCCGCCACTGTTTGGTGGTAGGAACAGGCGCTGCAATAATTTCTACACAGGTATTACTAGACAAAGGCGTTTGACCCAGTGCATGGGATTGTTGTTCTGGTTGCTGCCAATAATAATTAAATGCGCCAATGGCGGTGAGCAATAAATAAATACCAAGCCCCCTCAACCATGCAAAATAAAATTGTTGTTGCAGTTTCAAAAAGGAGGTGATAGCTACTAATGATAATCCAATAATGCCTAAGACTTGAATGCCCTCTATGTTTAAAAGTCCCTGATACTTGAGTAAGATGCCCACAAGCAATGGAATGAGCAAACGCAGGAAGGGCAGGCTTTTCCAAGGATCAACAAATTTTTGTTGCATGCACTAACCTAATAAAAAAGCCACACTGGAATAGTGTGGCTTTAAAAGATTTTAGTAAAATCTATTTACTCAGGTTCATGCTTCTTTCTTTGTACAAAGTGCGGAAATAAGGATCACGCAGGTCTTTGATAAAACGAATAGCTTCACCAGTACTCTTCATTTCTGGTCCTAGTTCTTTGTTCACCCCAGGGAATTTGTCAAAGCTAAAGACGGGTTCCTTAATAGCGTATCCGTCTAGTTTGTTTTCCATGACAAAGTCTGTGAGTTTGGCTTCACCCAACATGACTTTGGTAGCAATATTCAAATAAGGAATCTGGTAAGCTTTGGCAATAAAAGGGGTAGTTCTTGAAGCACGTGGGTTGGCTTCAATCACAAATACTTTGTCTCCTTTAATGGCAAACTGAATATTGATCAAACCTTTGATTTTTAAAGCGC
>JBEAPC010000099.1:0-23740 GCA_041164585.1 Bacteroidota bacterium | reverse complement strand
CATTACACGCCCATTTATTTGATTCTGGAAGGGGAACTTTTTTAAGCGCAACAGACCAAGAAGCATTACAAGCAGCCTTCCATGTAAGTAAAACAGAAGGGATTATTCCGGCATTAGAAACGGCCCACGCATTTGCTGTTTTGGGTAGGATGAACCTGAAACCAACAGACAGGGTAGTGCTTTGTTTGAGTGGCAGGGGAGACAAGGATTTAGCCACTTACATTCATGAATTAGATGCTCACGCATCATAATTGCTTTTCAAACAAATTATATGAGCAGGTTAGCAACCCTATTTGCTTCAAAGCAAAAAAATATATTGAATGTCTATTGTACAGCGGGATACCCTGAGTTGTATAGTACCATTGACATGATTGCGGCTTTAACTGAAAACGGAGTAGATATTATTGAATTGGGCATGCCATATAGTGATCCACTGGCAGATGGTCCAGTGATTCAGCAAAGTGGCAATATTGCCCTTGCAAATGGCATGACCATTGCTGTTTTATTTGATCAACTCAAAACGCTAAGACAGGTTTCCAATGTTCCTTTAATCTTAATGGGATATATGAATCCGGTTTTGCAATACGGATTTGAAAAATTCTGCAAAGACGCTGCTGCAGTTGGAGTTGACGGATTAATCCTGCCCGATTTGCCAGAGTACGAATATGAAACTGAATTTGGTGCCATAATTCAAACCAATGGTTTGGATTGCATCTTTTTGGTAACACCTGAAACTTCAGAGGAAAGAGTTAGAAAACTGGATGACTTGAGTACAGGTTTTTTATATGCCGTAAGTTCATCAGCCACAACAGGAAAAGACAAGGATTTTAATGCGGTAGAAACCTATTTACAAAGATTGCAAACAATGAATTTGAAAAATCCAGTCTTAGTTGGGTTTGGTATCAAAGACAGGTCTACTTTTCAATCTGCTTGTAAATACGCCAATGGTGCCATTATAGGAACTGCGTTTATTCAAGCTTTGGAAGGGACTCATGATTTAAAAGCTACCGTGAAACAATTTTTGGGAATGGTACAATAATGCTATTAGATGAAACTGGTAATAGTTAAATACAATGCTGGCAATATTCAATCCGTGCTGTATGCTTTGGAACGAATTGGCATGGAAGCCTTGGTAACCGATGATCAGCAATTGATCAGGGCTGCTGATAAAGTGATTTTTCCAGGAGTGGGAGAAGCTAGTACGGCTATGCAGTATTTGCGTGAAAGGGGTTTGGATCAACTCATTAAAACGCTAGAACAGCCTGTGCTGGGAATTTGTTTGGGAATGCAATTAATGTGCACCCATAGTGAAGAAAATAATACAGATTGTCTGGGTATTTTTGAAGAGCAAGTAAAACGGTTTCAACCCGCGGCAGACAATCAAATGCATTTAAAAGTACCGCAAATGGGATGGAATAATATTCATTCTCTGAAAACCCCATTATTTAAAAATATCCCTGAAAATAGCTATTGTTATTTTGTGCATGGTTATTATGCATCACTAGGGGAACATAGTATTGCAACAACGGATTATGTGCTTCCATATAGTTCCGCATTACACAAAAACAATTTTTACGGGGTGCAATTTCACCCTGAAAAATCCGCTACAGTGGGTGAAACCATTCTGCGGAATTTTATTGACTTATAGCTTATTATCATGGAAATTATACCAGCAATTGATATCATTGACGGCAAATGTGTAAGGCTCACCCAAGGAGACTATGCACAAAAGACCATCTACAATGAAAATCCCTTAGAAGTAGCCAAGGCGTTTGAAGCAGCAGGCGTGAAAAGACTGCACCTGGTAGACTTAGATGGGGCAAAAGCAGGAACGGTTCAAAACTGGAAAGTCTTGCAAACTATTGCCGCCAATACCAGTTTGGTTATTGATTTTGGAGGAGGCATTAAACAAGAAAAAGATTTGGCCATAGTGTTTGAATCAGGCGCTGCTTATGCAACCATTGGTAGTTTGGCAGTCAAATCGCCGGACTTATTTGTGGAGTGGTTGGAAGCTTATGGGGCAGATAAATTTTTGCTTGGGGCCGATGTTAAAGACAAAAAAATTGCCGTAGCTGGTTGGTTAGAAACTACGGAACTGGATATCATTGATTTTCTAGGCGATTACTTGAGTAAAGGTGTGCAGCAAGTTTTCTGTACCGATGTAAGTAAGGATGGCAAGCTAGAAGGACCTTCCATAGCATTGTACCAAGATATTTTGGCAACTTATCCGGAAGCATATTTTATTGCCAGTGGTGGCGTAAGTTCTATGGAAGACTTGCATGCGCTAGATGCCATTGGTTGTTCAGGGGCCATTGTTGGTAAAGCCATTTATGAGTGTAGGATTACCCTAGAAGAATTGAAAACCTTTTTCTAAGTTAACTAAGAAAACATGCTTGCAAAAAGAATCATACCCTGTTTAGACATCCGTGATGGTAGAACCGTAAAGGGGGTGAATTTTGAAAATATTCGTGACGCAGGAGACCCTGTGGAATTGGGTGCATTTTATGCCAGTCAGGGTGCAGATGAATTGGTGTTTTTAGACATTACGGCCACCAATGAAAAACGAAAAACATTGAGTGAGCTTGTCAATAGGATTTCACACCATATTAATATTCCATTTACAGTAGGTGGAGGTATTAGTAGTGTAGAAGACGTTAACATACTCTTGCAAAACGGTGCAGACAAGATTTCCGTAAATACTTCTGCCTTTAAAAGACCGGAACTGATCAAGGAATTGTCCAAAGAATTTGGCAGCCAGTGTGTGGTCTTGGCCATTGATACCAAATTGGAAGCCGATGGGGAATGGTATGTTTACCTCAATGGAGGCCGTGTTAAAACCAATACCAAATGTAGGGATTGGGCAAAACAAGCCGTAGATTTGGGGGCGGGTGAAATTCTGTTGACTTCTATGAATCATGATGGCACCAAACAGGGATTTGCCTTAGAGATTACGGGACAATTGGTCAAAGATTTACCGGTACCTATTATTGCGTCTGGAGGAGGGGGAAGTATGGAACATTTTGAAGACGTATTTAATATTGCCAAAGCAGACGCTGCATTGGCAGCCAGTATTTTTCATTTTAAGGAAATAGCTATTCCCGAATTGAAACAGTTTTTAAAAGAAAAAGGGATTGAAATTAGATTATAATTGAGGTTATGAAAATAGATTATTCAAAATATGCAGACGGATTGGTGCCAGCCATTGTACAGGACTATGATACTGATAAGGTATTGATGATGGGTTTTATGAATGAAGCTGCGTTGCATCAAACAGAAGAATTGGGTAGGGTTACTTTTTATAGTAGGAGCAAACAAAGACTTTGGACCAAGGGCGAAGAGTCTGGTAATTTTTTAGAGCTCAAGTCCATTGCTGTGGATTGTGATAACGATACCTTGCTTATTAAGGCACATCCCAAGGGGCCTGTTTGCCATACTGGAGCCGATACTTGTTGGATGGAAAAAAACCATAATAGTAATTTTCTGAATTACTTGGAAGATATCATCGCTCTGCGAAAAAAAGCTTCTGTAGAAGAATCTTATGTAGCCAGATTGTTTGCAAAAGGCATGAACAAAATGGCCCAGAAAGTGGGAGAAGAGGCAGTTGAATTGGTGATAGAGGCAAAAGATAATAATGAGGAGTTATTTTTGAATGAAGCAGCAGACCTCATGTTTCATTATCTTATTTTGCTCAACGCAAAGGGTTATAAATTAGAACATGTGGTAGACATTTTAAAACAAAGACATTCAAAATAATATGCAGAAATTTCTAGGCTTAATGCTGTTGTTGGCGCCTTTATTTTCTTTTAGCCAAATCAATCAAAAACAGTTTGTGCTTTCTGGAACCATTCAGGGCTTAAAAGATAGTACCAAAGTAATCTTGGTATCTGGAAGTAATGCGCAGTCAACCGTTTCTGTTATTTCAAGAAATGGTTCTTTTACAATAAAGGCCTTGCTTTCAGAGCCTGATGTGTATCAGTTGGGTTTTGAAGGATACAAAGAAGCTACAGACATATTCATTTTTAATGATTCAGTTTCTGTAACAGGAGATCTGAATAATGTAGCTGCTTGGGTGTTTAGTGGTTCACCCATCCAAGACGATTATGCTTATTTTAAACAGCAATTCACTCCTTACAAAGACAAATTAAATAGTCTAGCAGCCAGCATTAACCAAGAAAAAGATCCAACTAAACGGAATAGTCAATTGCAAGAATTTACTGCTGCAAAATCTGTGGTGGTTAAAAATGCAGCGGATTTTGCCAAGGCAAAACCCAGTTCTGCGGTTAGCCCCTTTGTTTTATATGTATTAAGTCCTTTGTATGATGGAGGTGCTGTTGAATTAGAATCTTATTATGCCCCGTTGAATGGACTAGCCAAAACTGGTCCTTATGCCAAAGCTATTGAGAGTAGTATCATGGAATCCAAAATAGGCGCTATTGGTAGTAAGGCCATGGACTTTACTCAAAAAGATGTGAATGGTAAATCTGTTTCACTTTCTTCCTTTAAGGGTAAATACGTGTTGGTAGATTTTTGGGCAAGTTGGTGTGGTCCTTGTAGACAAGAGAATCCCAATTTGGTTAGGGCTTATGCTCAATTCAAAGACAAAAATTTTGCCATTTTAGGTGTTTCCTTAGACAAGGAAAAAGCCAATTGGATTCAAGCCATGAAGGTAGATAAACTGGTTTGGACCAATTTAATTGATGCACAGGATGGTCCTGGATCTCCCGCCATGATGTATCGCGTAAGCGTAATCCCTACCAATTTTTTAATTGATCCAACAGGAACCATTGTTGGCAAGAATTTGAGAGGTCAGGAATTAGAAAATGCCTTACATAAATTCCTGAAATAGTTTAATGAAACAATAAAGCGTAGCTAGACTCGTCAAAACCAATGGCTATGATTTTGCCATCTAGTTCAATGATGGGTCTCTTAATGGCACTGGTATTGGCCAATAAATAGGCAATGGCCGTAGGTATGTCTTTGATTTTCTTTTGTTGTAAGATATCCATGGAGCGCCAAGTGGTGCCTTTTTTATTTAGAAGCGGCTCCCAGCCTTTGTGCTTGGTCCATTCTTGTAGTTTTTCTGGGCTCAGACCTTTTTTCTTATAGTCATGGTATTCAAAGGGGATGCCATTGGTTTTAAAATATTCCAATGTTTTTTTTACCGTATTACAATTGGTTATGCCATAAACTAGGTACATAAGGGTTAATTTTGGGTATTCAACCGATGGTACCAGAATTTTGAGGAACCAATGGTTTTGAAATAGCTTGCAGAGCGCAAATATCCTTTTTTCATGGCTAGAACCCTTTTATTTTTCTTATTCATTTTATTTGCAATGGGTGCGTTGTCGCAAACGCAACAGCAGAAGCAGAAAAAAATGCTAGGAATCATCATGGGAAATGTTTTGGAATCAAAAACGGGTAAAGCTGTTCCTTTTGCTACAGTTTCTGTACAAATTATGGGAGATACTGCCAAAACAGCTAATACTATTACGGATAAGAATGGCAGTTTTGAATTTCAACAACTGCCATTGGGTTATTTTAGACTGACTGTGTCTGCCATGGGTTTTGCCACTTTAAACATGGATAGTATTTATCTGAGAGAAGAGCGCTATGATTTCAATTTAGGCGATGTAAAACTCAGAGAAGAAGCCAATAGTTTGGGTGAAGTAATCATCTATTCGGAAAAGCCCTTGATTGAAAATAGGGATGGTAAACTCACTTATAATGTGGGAGAATCCGCGTTGAGCAACGGCGCAACAACCGCAGAGCTGTTAAAAAATATGCCCTTGATTAGTAATGATCCTAACGGAAAAATATTATTGAAAGGTAAAGAGCCCAAGATCTTAATTGATGATAAACCTACGGATCTGACTGCCCAACAATTGCAAGACTTGTTAGAGAGTTTACCCGGCAATAGTATTGAGAAAATAGAAGTCATGACCAATCCTCCTCCTCAATATGCCACAGAATCAGGAGGCGTGATCAATATTGTAACTAAAAAAGGAAAAATTGGTTGGGTTGGTCGTTCCATTTTGAGTGGGGGAACTAGGGGAGAAGGTAGTTTTTCTAACAACTTAAGTTATAGAAACAAAACCTTTTCTTTTGCATCTACCCTTAGTTTGGGGGCAAGCAGTTTTGTAGGAAACAGTTATTCCAAACGTCAGAATTTCTATGCCGATAGTTCTAACAAGTTCAATACAGAAACCAATTATAACAATAAGAATCTTAGGCCAGGTCTGAGGTTGCAAGGTGATTATCAAACCAATCCCCAAAATCTGTTTAACCTAACCTATCAAGGCAACCTGAGTTATTTTGATAACTTGAGCCAAACTCAATACACCAATATCAATCGCAATGATGAGATTTACAAAATCTCTACAAGAACCAACGCAGCACAAGGAGATGGCTATAGTCATTATATTTCGGGGTCGTATACCCGAAAAAGCAAGAAAAATCTAGCTGAGTATATTCGCTTTATTGGTTCTTTGAACAATGGTAAGAATGATAATGACAAAGATTATTTTCAACAGTTTTTAACGGGTGATTTTACACCTACGGGTGTTGACTCAACACAAAACCAATACTTTAATACTTTTAATAAGGGTTATTCTTTGAGGCTGGATTATAATAAACCCTTAAAGGTTTTAAAAGGAAATTTTAGTACTGGTACTAGCTATCAGTTTAGCCGTTTTCATAATACCCTTAATACCAGTTTTCTTTCAAAAAAGGATTCCACATTTGTGCCCAATAATTTGTTGAGCAATGACTTCTTTTTTAATCAGGGCATATTTACGGTGAGAGCTGGTTTTAGTTTTGTATTTGCCCAACAATTGCACTTAGTTTTTGGGGCTCAAGCAGAAGAGACTAAAACAAATTTTGATTTTGTAAAAGGTAATTCAGCCAATGTTTCTAATAGTTATTGGAACCTGTTGCCAAATATCACTTTGCGCAAAGAATTTAGTAGGGCCATGAATACAGCCTTAGTCTATCGCGCCAGCATTCGTAGACCAGGTTTGGGAGAATTGAATCCCAATATAGATTATAGTGATCCCTATAATCTACGGTTTGGTAATCCCTTTTTATCACCCACTTTGGCGGATAATTTTGACTGGAATTTTTCACTCATGAAGGGTAAATACTATATCAATACTTCTGTAGGTTACAATGTTGTCAAACAAGTAATCAATAGTTTTAGAACCCTGGCTGGTGGTGGTAAAACCTTTATTACCTATGTGAATATTGCTGATAGAAAAGAGTATGAAGCCAGTGCCTGGGGAGGTTACACTTTTAATAAATGGTTTAGAATGAATGGTAGTCTTGGCTATTCTTATAATGTTTATGCAGAGGCTGAAAAACTATTGTATAAATACCAAGACGGAGGCAGTTTTTATACCACGGTTCAATACACTTATAATCCCAATAGTTTATTAACCATGGAAGGAACTGCAAGGTTTAGCAGCTTTGCTGATCCGCAGGGTAGGAGTAGGAGCAACCTGACCATGAATCTTGGTTTTATGTACCGATTCTTTGAACGTAGATTGGTTGTGGGAATCAATATTGCTGACCCCTTTAGGGCACAACAATATTTTTCCTCTGTTTATGGAACCAACTTTAATATTGAAAGTTTTAGTAGCAGCAATACTAGAAATTTCAGGTTAACCCTTTCTTACCAGCTTAATAAGTTGGTACAGAAAAAAGCCATTACTGATAAACAGAAACAGGATATTATTAATAAAGTGAAATCAAAGAAGGCGCCCGTTTCTCCGGTTAAGAAACCGATTGTTTAATTCTGGCAGTTAGCCAGCTGTCTTTAATGGGAATGATCCATTTCTCCAACATCTCAGCTTTATTGGCTACCAAATTGTTGAAGTACATAGTTTCTTGACTAAGGAAGCCATTGTCAAAACCATATTGTAATTGAGCCAAGGGCAATAGTTGAATTTTGTCTTTTACTACAAATGCTAAATTCTGTCTATTAAAGAGGTCTATTTTAAATTGCTCTTCTACTTGTTTGATAAGTCTAACAGAGCTATCCGTGCTACAGCCACTTACTCCAGCGGCAGTTTCATCAGCCATGATCACTATAAATTGTCCAAACAACAAATTGGCAAATCCCTTAACAGGAGTGCCATGTGTTTGCCAAGCAGCTACAAATGCTTCTAATTGGGGTTCTAAAGCCAGTGCTTCAGACATGGTTAATAACCTACTGCATTGGTAAATCCAAACCCTAGAACTAGGATGAAAATCGGCTGGTAAATATTGTTCAAAATCAAGATTCATAGTGCAAAATTAATCATTATTCCATGGATGCTGCAATGAGTTCAGCAATATCTAAAACGGCAACTTGGCTTTCTTGTTCTCTATTTTTAACACCGTCTGTCATCATGGTATTACAAAACGGACAGGCAGCAGCAATGATAGAAGCTCCCGTTGCCAAAGCTTCATCTGTTCTTTCAATATTGATGCGTTTGTCACCGGGTTCATCTTCTTTGAACATTTGTGCCCCTCCGGCACCACAACAAAGCCCATTGCTTTTACAGCGTTTCATTTCTACCAATGCCACGTCAAGGGCTTCTAATACTTTTCTTGGGGCTTCATAAATATTATTGGCCCTTCCTAAATAGCAGCTATCATGGTAAGAAATCTTTTTTCCTTTAAAGTCTCCACCTTCCTTGATTTTGATTTTTCCTTCATCAATAAGCTGTTGCAAGAAACTAGCATGGTGCAGTACTTCATAAGTGCCGCCCAATTCAGGGTACTCGTTTTTTAAAGTATTAAAACAGTGGGGGCAAGTGGTCACAATTTTCTTAATCCCATATCCATTAAGAATTTGGATATTTTGGTAAGCCATCATCTGAAACAAGAATTCATTTCCGGCCCTACGAGCAGGGTCTCCGGTACAGGCTTCCTCCTTTCCAAGAATAGCAAAATTGATTCCTACTTTATCAAGAATACTAGCAAATGCCTTGGTGATTTTTTGAGCTCGTTGGTCAAAACTACCCGCACAACCTACCCAAAACAGGATTTCAGGGGTTTCTCCACTTTGCATCATTTCTGCCATGGTACGCACCTTCATAACAAGAGTTTATACGAATGTACTGCAATTTAGTCTTGCACTCAAGACGCAATGTTTAAAATTAATTAAGGCAAAATTTTGGCTAACGCTTTGTGGTTATTGGACTTATATTTGAGGATGGTCCTAGCCATTTTTTACGGATTCCTTGTTAGTTTTCTTGGGCAATTGCCTTTAGGTAATATGAGCTTTACTGCCACTCAGGTGGGATTACAGGAAGGTATTTCCAAAGCATGGCAATTTGCAATTGGAGTGGCCTTGGTAGAAATGGTCTACTTACGTCTAGCGCTTACCGGAATGGATTGGGTAGTGCAGCACAGACTCATTTATCTAGGATTGGGTTGGTTAACCGTTTTGTTATTCCTGGTTTTGGGAATTATGGCCATATTGAGTGCCAAAAAACAGACAACTGAGACCAAAGCATTGGTGCTAAATAACAAACTGAATCGTTTTGTTTTGGGTTTAACCATGAGTGCTTTGAATCCTGTTCAAATTCCATTCTGGGTACTTTGGACTTCTTTAATGATTCAAACAAATCGAATAGCCGTTAGTACCTTAGATTTCAACTTGTTTACCATTGGAGCAGGAGCTGGAACCATAGCAGGGCTAGCAGTTTATATACACGGAGGTAAATGGCTGGTACAGAAAATCAAAGCCAGCAATCGTAGCCTAAACATTGCCATGGGGGTAGTATTCCTATTAACAGCTTTGTTGCAACTCTATAGAATGATCTACCATCCATTTGTGTAAACTAAGCTTCTGAAGTCCATTGATCACGGTCATCAGGAGAAAATTTCCAAGGAGCAAAATTGTTCTCAATATTGCTAAATGTGCCATTCCATTCCTGAGGAGCATTACTTTCTTCCATGATTAATGACCTTCTTAATTCTACAATAATTTCCATAGGTGCAATACTTACAGGGCAGGCTACTACACAGGCATTGCAAGTGGTACAAGCGCGTAATTCTTCAACACTGATATAGTCATGCAACAAGGATTTGCCGTCATCTACAAATGACTTATTGGTATTGATATTTTTGCCAACGGCTTCTAATCTATCGCGGGTTGCCATCATGATTTTTCTAGGGCTTAACAATTTGCCCGTGATATTGGCCGGGCAGGCCGATGTACACCTACCGCACTCCGTACAACTATAGGCATCCAATAAGTTTTTCCAACTTAGGTCAAAAATGTCTTTGGCGCCAAAACGGGCTGGGGGAGCCGCATCAGTGGGAGCCAATTCTGGTTGCATGGCATATAACACTTCATTTTGAACCGATACCATATTGTGCATCTTACCCTGAGGCTCTAATCTGGCATAATAAGCATTGGGAAAAGCCAGCATAATGTGCAAGTGTTTGGAATAGGGTAAGTAATTCAAAAAGGCAAAAATGCCAGCAATATGTAGCCACCAACAAATTCTTTCAAAGATGACCAAACCATCAGCACTAAACCCTTGAAATAGGAAAACCATTTGGCTAGAAATCCAAAATGATCCCGTTGGACGATAGTGTTCTAAACCTCTTGATTGTAGTTCAAGATCAATGGCATTCATGGTTAAAAACAAAGTCATCAAAACAATCTCTGTAATTAAAATATAATTGGCATCTGATCTTGGCCATCCGTTCAAATCCTTACTAACAAAGCGTTTTAGCTTGATGATATTTCTTCTAACAAGAAAGATAACACAGACAACTAATACCAAAAATGCCAATACTTCAAATGCATTGATTAACCAAGTATAGACAGCGCCCAAAAAAGGAAGAAACAAACGGTGGGTTCCCAAAAGTCCATCCAGCACAATTTCTAATACTTCAATATTGATGATGATAAATCCAGCATAGACCACCAAGTGCATCACTGCCACCAAGGGGTTTTGAAACATTTTCTTTTGTCCCAATGCTAGAAGGAATAAGTTTCTCCAGCGTTCTTGAGGATGATTATTGAGGTCCTCTGGTTTGCCCAAAAAAATATTGCGTTTGATTTCAATGGCTTTTTTGCTGAATAGCCATACAGAAACAAGGGTCAAGACCAAGAATAGGATTTGTGGTAGAAAGGCCATGATGCAAAAGTTATACTGCTAAGATAGCGGTTTTGGACTGTTGTAAATTGGATTGGGGAATGGTTTTATTGTGCTTATTTTTGGAATTCAAACAAGTATATGTCAGAAAGAAAATATATCCTCAACCAGGAATCCGCCAACCAGAAACTACATAGGATGGCTTTGGAATTGGCTGAAAACCTAAGTGGTAGTGAGGCTGATATTATTTTAATAGGGGTTAGAAATAGTGGAACCGTGATTGCAGAGAAAATTGCCGCTTTTTTAAAGCCCTATGTCAAAAATCAGGTGATAAATATTACGGTAAGCTTGGACAAAGATTTGCCCAAAGAAGTATTATTGAGTGAAAACCTGAATTTCAATGACCTCAACATAGTATTGATAGATGATGTTGCCAATAGTGGAAAAACACTGCTTTATGGATTAAAGCCCTTAATGGAATACTATCCCAGAACCATACAAACCTTGGTATTAGTAGAAAGAATGCACAAACTCTATCCCGTAAAACCCGATTATGTGGGCTTGTCCATAGCCACTACACCAAAAGACCATATTCAGGTAGAAGTGGCCAATGGGGAAGTGATAGGTGCTTATATTGGGTAAAAGAAAATTTATCTGCTAAATAACTGGCAGATGTTCCCAATGAATAATAAATTGTAAAATAATCTATTGTATAACTTCGTTTTACCAATCAATTAAATCTTGAATCATGGATGCAGCAATACAAGCAAGGGTTAATGTCTGGACCAGTGGTAATTATGACCAAGCCACTAAGGATGCCATTAGTGCACTACAGGCAAATAATGAGGATGAATTAGCAGATGCTTTTTATCGCAACCTAGAATTTGGAACAGGTGGTCTTAGAGGAGTCATGGGAGTTGGTACCAATAGAATCAATAAGTATACTATTGGAATGGCAACCCAGGGTTTTGCCAATTACTTGAAGAAAACTTATGGAGATGCTGAAATTAAAGTAGCTATTGCACACGATAGTAGAAATAATAGCCGCTTTTTTGCTGAAACCACTGCCCATGTATTTGCTGCCAATGGTATCAAGGTATTCTTGTTTGAAGCCTTGCGTCCTACGCCAGAATTAAGTTTTGCTATTAGACATTTGGGTTGCAATGCAGGTGTGGTTTGTACTGCTTCTCATAACCCCAAAGAATACAATGGATACAAAGCATATTGGAATGATGGCGGTCAGTTAGTACCTCCACATGACAAAAATGTAATCAAAGAAGTAGAAGCGGTTTTAGGTATTGATGAGGTAAAATGGAGCGGTGGAGATGCTAATATTAGCATTTTAGGAAAGGACATGGACAATGCCTATATCAATATGGTAAAGGGCTTGAGTGTTTATCCTGACGTGATAGCCAGACAAAAAGACTTGAAGATTGTTTATACACCCATCCATGGAACTGGTATTACGTTGGTGCCAGAAGTATTAAAGGCTTTTGGATTTAATAATGTAACCATTGTGGAAGAACAAGCTACTCCCGATGGTAATTTCCCAACTGTTGCTTATCCCAATCCGGAAGAGTCTGCTACTATGGGAATTGGTTTAAAATTGGCCAAGGAATTGGATGCCGATATCTTGTTGGGAACAGATCCTGATGCGGATAGGGTAGCTATTGGCGTTAAAAATCACCATGGAGAATGGGTACTCATGAATGGTAACCAAACTGCGGTATTGGCTTGCAATTATATGATGGAAGCCCGCAAGGCCAAAGGGATTGCGCAGCCCAATGACATGGTTATTACTACCATTGTAACTACGCAAATGATCAATGACCTAGCTGCTGGCTATGGTGTTGCTTGTTATAATGTACTCACTGGATTTAAATGGATTGCTGAATTAATCAAAGCAAAAGCAGGACAGGAGAACTATATCATTGGTGGTGAAGAGAGTTTTGGTTTGATGATTGGTGATCAAGTTCGTGACAAAGACGCCATTAGTGCGGTTGCCCTGATGTGTGAAATGGCTGCCTATGCCAAGGACCAAGGTTTAACCTTGTTTGACAAAATGATTGAACTCTATCAGCAATATGGATTCTATTATGAAACCCTGATTAGTATTACTAAGAAGGGCATGAATGGACAAAAAGAAATTGCTGATATGATGAATGGCTATAGAAATAATCCTCCGGCTACCATTGATGGTTCAAAAGTGGTACAACTCTTGGATTATGAATTGCAGCAAGGTTCCAATCCAGCCACTGGTGAAACTTGGCCAATTCACTTGCCCAAAAGCAATGTATTGCAGTTTATTACCGAAGACGGAAGTAAGATCTCTGCAAGGCCATCTGGAACTGAACCTAAAATCAAGTTTTATTTTAGTGTTAAGACCAGCCTAGCCAACAAAGCGGCATTTGATAGCACATTTGCCCAACTAGAAGCCAAAATTGCCAGAATCATTGCAGACATGCAATTGAGTTAGAGGTTAATTAAATAGAAATGAACTCCTGTGAAGAAATTTTTCACAGGAGTTTTCTTTTCACATATCCCCAAATCAAATCCTTCTACGCAAGGGATGTGTTATATTCGTTTTGCTTATGAAAAGAGAGTATGTTGATTCCTACCAACACAAGGGCTTGAGAAAACAGTTGGTTGATTTGTTGCGTTCTAAGGGCATTACGGATAATAATGTCTTAGATGCTATGAATGCCATACCCAGGCATTTTTTTCTAGACTCGGCATTTGACAAAATAGCCTATGAGAATAGGGCATTTGATATTGGTGCAGATCAAACCATCTCTCATCCTTATACTGTGGCATATCAATCCCAATTGTTGCAAGTAAAGAAAATGGAAAAGGTATTGGAAATAGGAACAGGAAGTATGTACCAGTCTGCGGTGTTGGCAGAAATGGGAGCAAGGGTGTTTAGTATTGAAAGACAGAAACAGCTCTTTGATGAGAAAAGCAAATTCTATGTGCGGGCCAAATATTTTAGTGCTAAATTCTTTTATGGGGATGGTTTTGAAGGCTTGCCTACCTATGCTCCTTTTGACAAAATTTTAATTACTGCAGCTGCCCCTTTTATTCCCCCAAAATTATTGGCCCAGTTAAAGCCGGGCGGTTTCATGGTGATACCATTGGACGAAGGTTCAGAACAACGCATGTTACGATTAACCAAAATGGCCGATGGATCCATTCAAGAAGAATCATTTGAAGCGTTTTCTTTTGTGCCCATGCTAACGGGGAAGAATAGTTAAAAGTGAAGAGTGAAGAGTGAAGAACGGACGTAGATTTCAATTAAACGAGTTAACCTAGGCTTTGCCTAGGTTTTTTTGTACCCTAAAAAATGAATCCCCCCGAGCAATCGGGGGGATTCAAAATGATAGTCGCTAATCAAATGATTGCACTCTTCACTCTTCACTTTTATCTTTTCACTTTCTTCCTCCTCTCTTCACTTTTATCTTTTCACTTATTTTCTTATTGTTGCATCATGTCCATTCCGCCGCCGCCCATATCGGACTTGGTGTTTTTGCGTTTGAACAAAGAAGTATCAAACTTACCAAAGCGATAGCTAAAGTTCAGTCGCAGAATTTGTGGATCCCTTCTTCTGGAGCTTAACTGAGTAAAGTAAATACTTTCAGAATAGGTCTTATATAATTGGGTACGGAATATATCGTTCATACTTAAGCTTAAAGAGCCAGACTTACCATTTTTCCAAGTCCATTCTTTACGGATGGCTAAGTCAATTGCATATCTAGGTTCATTGTAGCCCTGAGCAGTTGACTGAGGACCACCTCCAAACATCATTCCGCCACCCATTCCACCACGGCCACCTCCACCGCTACCACCACCACCAGGAGGTAGAATGGTCTTTGCCTGATAATCACCACTCAATTGTAAGGAAAGTCCCTTTGCCAATTTGAAAGTATTGTTTGTTTTAGCAAACCAGCTCACTAATTCATTATCTAAACTTTGGTCTGGGATGGTAGCATTGATTTTAGAACTAAAGAGGTTAAAACTCACTGTAAAGTCCCACCATTTATTTACCGGTATTTTGTTTGTCAGTTCCAAACCATAAGTAACACTATTGTCAGCATTAATATAGGTATTAAAATAAGCGCTATCATTTAAGGTAAGGCCGTTCTTGTCACGGTATACATAGCGTGTGATCAAATTAGTACTGTATTTGAAATAAGCGGTTGCCAAGAAGTTAGCCCCTTTCTTATAGGCGTTGTTGTAAGAAACCTCAAAACTGTTGGTAAATTCTGGTTTTAGGTTGGCATTACCAATATTGATATTCTGTGGGTCAGAAAAATCTGGGAAAGGCATTAATTGGAAGAAGTTTGGTCTGTTTACCCTTCTAGAATAGTTCAATTGTAAGTCTTGTTTGTCATCAACTTTGTAGGTTATAAAGGCGCTTGGGAAAAGACTCAATGGATACTTTACAGAGAAGCTAGAAGAATCAGCACCAGATTGTTTTAATAAGGTACCAGTATAGTTAGAACTTTCAACACGAAGACCTAATTGATAGCTCCATTTTTTTACCTTGAAAGCATAGTTGCCATAAGCAGCATAAACTTGGTCATTAAACTTGTATTTGTTACTAATAGAAGGTATCAAGTAATAATCATTCACAAGAAATCTATATTGATCACTACTATTTTTGAAATCCCTAATGGCTCCTCTTGCTCCAAACTCCAGTTTAGAATCTAGGTTGATTTCATTTTCATAATCCACTTGCACGGTATAGTTCTTACTATCGCCACCGCCAATTGTTTTTTGCTTTAATGGGACGCCTTTGATGCTGTTGTCAATATTATAGGTTTGAGTATTGATATTATTGACGTTTTCATTATTGCTGCTATTTAAATTAAAGTCAGCAGAAATATTTTCACCATTTTTAGGGAAATTGTATTTATAACTTAACTGAGTTCCCCAATTATTAAATTGTGATGTGCTAAACTGATTGATTAGGTTATATGAAGTATTTATTCCTTTAATAGTGCTATCTACTCTTTGTTCTTGTTCACTATCAAATTTTCCTGCAACATAATTGGCCCCAATAGTGAAAGTACTTCTATTGCTTACTAAATAATCTAAACTACCTCTGAAAAAATTAAATCGGCTTTCATTGATACCATCGGTTGTTTGGTGAATAAAACTTGGCGTAGTCAATAAATTATTCCTATCTGCAATTCCTTCAGAAATAGATTTACGTTGGTTATAGTTACCACTTAATGAGATATTGGTTTTGGTTTGACGCAGGTTAATATCTCCACCCAAGTTGATTCTTGCTCTTGAGTCAATACCAGCTCTAATACCACCATTATAACCATTCTTCTTATTTTTCTTCAACACAATGTTTATGATACCAGCATTACCACCAGAAGCATCATATTTGGCAGAAGGGTTGGTAATCAATTCTACCTTATCAATAATATCTGCAGGAATTTGATCCAAGGTTAGGGTAGTAGGACGGTTATCTATAAAAATGGTTGGGCTTGCATTACGCAAGGTTACATTACCGTCAATATCCACAATCAGTGAAGGAATATTTTTCATGATTTCAGTAGCTGTTTGACCAGCTGCCATCAAATTCTTGTCAACGTTAAATATTTTACGGTCAATACCCATTTCAAATTGGGGTTTGGCGGTAGAAGTAACAGTAACATTACCCAAATTGGTTGCGTCTGCTTCAATTTTAATATTACCCAAGTCCTTGTCTGCTTGGCCCAGCATTTGTTGCATAGAAGCGGCAGTAGGAGTGCCAGTTGGCATTTTCAAACCAAAACTGATTGTTTTTTCAAGGCTTGTATACCCTAAAGAAGATAATTTCAATTTGAAACTACCCATCACAGATAAGTTTTCAATACTGAATTCACCATTTGCCCTAGTAATTTGGGTAGACAAAATGGCTTCTTTCATTTTTTTGGTAACGGTATCAAACTTATTACCAGTCAATTGTACGGTAACGCCTTCAACGGCTTTATTGGTCTTGCTGTCTACAATTTTACCGTAAAAATGGCCAACATTCATACTTTGACCGCCACCTGCACCACGGCCAGCGCCACCTCCCATGGGGAACTGGGCTTGGATCATTTGAAAGGAAATAAGTAATACAGCTAGGATAAATAATTTTCTCATGTTTGAATTTAATGTGATTTGAACAGTACAAAGGTCGCTCAGAAGGATGGCTATATGCCTTTCATTACACGAGCGGTAATATGACAATTTTGAATGGATAAAGTTTTGAAACAATAGGCTGATGCCTGTTATTTATCGGTGACTAGGCAAAAAGACTGATAAAAACCTGTAAAAGACCAATGATAAATCCCAAAACAGCCCCTATGATTTCAACAAAACGGAACTCCTTGCTCATGATTCCTTGAAGAATGGCTTCCAATTTATCGGAAGAGAACCCACTTACTTTGTCTACTACAATTTTTTCCAGGTCTAATTCAGCCTGCAGTTTGCCCATATAATTGGCCATCAATTCGGGGAAAAGGGTTTCTAACTCTTTTAAAAACACAGATTTTAACTGATTTATGGTCTTGTCGCCAATAAACATACTGATCATGGGCATTTCTTGGGCAAGTCTTACCCTTAAGAATTGGTCAATATGACCTTCTACAAAGGGCATCATCAGTTCAATATTCTTAGGATTGGACAGTTTTTTCTCAATATCCTCAAAGCTAAGTAGCTCTTCAGCTACCAATTTGCCCAGTTTTTCAGCAAATTGTTTTTGACGTTTGGGGAAGATGCCATGAAACTTAATACCCAGTATGTATTTAGGTTCCTTGGGATGAAATAACATCTTAATGGCAATCCAGTTGGTAAACCAACCAATAAAAGCCGATATAATAGGGATAGATAAAATTGCTATAGACATGTCTTATAATATAAAACCCTATAAGTACAACCTTATAGGGTTTTGGGGAGAACGATGGGTCTCGAACCCACGACCTACAGTGCCACAAACTGTCGCTCTAACCTACTGAGCTACGCCCTCCGGGTTTTTTGGGAACTTCCGTTTCCAAAGGATTGCAAAAATAGGGTAATTAGGCATTTGTTGAAAGGCATTTTTGATTTTTTTTAAAAGCTTTCGGGAAAAACCTTTGTTAATTACTATAAAAGGTAGAGGCTAAAAGGGTTTTTCAGTTATTTTTGAAACTAGTCATGCAAAAATTCAAGCAATTTATGAAGAGTAGAAAAGGCATTGTGTTATCCGCAATAGTATTATTTGCTGCCCTGTTCTTTGCGTTCAAAGGCATAGAATATGGAAAGTCTGACATTAATATTACCCTAAGACAAAGATTGGTAGCAGCCATAGGGTCATTAATGGAACAGGAACATTATAGTCCCAAACCTATTAATGATGCTTTTTCAAAAGAAGTTTATAAGAAATACCTCAATGATTTAGATGGAGAGAAAATACTTTTCTTGCAATCAGATATCAAAGAGTTTAAAAAGTTTGAAACCACCATTGACGACGAGATTCATGGTTCGGCTATATTATTTGCTCCAACCGTAAGTACGGTTTTTGACAAACGTATTCCTGAATTAATTGGCATGTACAAAGAAATTTTGTCTCAGCCATTTGATTTTTCAACAGAAGAATCTGCTGTTTTAGATGGTGATAAAATGGATTTTGCCAAGGACGAGAAAGAACGCAAAGACCGATTCCGAAAATTGTTGAAGTTTTTAACCTTAGAACGTTATGTAGACTTACAGGAAGTTCGTGAAAAAAACAAAGACACCAAGGATTTTGTGGCTAAAGCCGATACGGCACTTGAAAGAGAAGCAAGGATGAAAGTGATGAAGATCATGGACAAAAAATATGATCGAATCAAGAGCACATTTAATGAAGACCAACGCTTTAATGCTTTCTTAAATACCATCACCAATTTAATGGATCCGCACACGGATTATTTTCCACCCATTGAAAAAAGAGCTTTTGATGAAGAAATGAGTAGAAGGTTTTATGGAATAGGAGCACAATTGCGTGAAGACGATGCAGGTATCAAGATTGCTAGTGTACAAACAGGTGGTGCAGCTTGGAAAACTGGAGAAGTAGCTGCCAATGACGTGATTGTAAAAGTAGCACAAGGAAAAGAAGAACCCGTTGATGTTACAGGCTTTGCTACGGAAGATGCTGTAAAATTAATTAGGGGGAATAAGGGCACTGAAGTGCGATTGACTTTGAAAAAATTAGATGGAAGTATTAAAGTGGTTACCATTATTCGTGAAGAAGTTTCTTTAGACGAAGCTTTGGTTAGGGGAGCAGTGATTCAAAACGGTGCTGATAAAATTGGATACATTTATTTACCAGAATTCTATGCCGATTTTGAAAGAGAAGATGGCAACCGTTGTTCTGAAGACGTTGCCAAAGAAGTAGAGAAATTAAAGGCGGAAAATGTAAAAGGAATTGTAATAGACATTCGCAACAATGGGGGAGGTTCTTTATATGAAGTAGTTCAAATGGTAGGTCTTTTCATTAATCAAGGGCCTGTTGTTCAAGTTCGTGACAAAGAGGGAAAGTCTAGTGCACTCAATGATAAGAATGCAGGAGCTATTTACGATGGTCCTTTGGCTGTAATGGTCAATGAACTAAGTGCTTCCGCTAGTGAAATCTTTGCAGCGGCCATTCAGGATTATAAACGTGGAATTATTATTGGTAGTAGCTCTACCTATGGAAAAGGCACGGTTCAAAAAACTGTTCCATTTGGTAAACCCATTGACTTTAGCAGTGGTAGAACCGAATATGGAGCTGTAAAATTGACCTTCCAGAAATACTATCGAATCAATGGTGGTTCTGTACAATTAAAAGGAGTTACACCCGATGTGGTCTTGCCTGATGCTTATGAGTTTTACAAGATTCGTGAAAAAGACAATCCTGCTTCTTTGCCTTGGGATGAAATTACCAAAGTGCCTTATAATACTTGGAACAATGCCGATTTAAGTTCTGTAGTTAAAAACGAAAATGATAAGATTGCTCAGAACAAATCTTTGAATCTTTTGCGTGATAATCTTTCTTGGTTAAGTAAGAATGCTGAAATGCCGGTAAATCTGAATATGCAGAAATACAAAGACATGCAAAAGCAAATTAAAGCAACCGTTAGTCAAAATAATTCCTTGCTGAAGATCAAGGAAGAAATGGCTGTGGAAGCTATGAAAGTAGACCATGATAAGTTTTACAATAATCCTGATAAAGTAAAGGGAGAAAGGTATCAAGCATGGTTGAAGTCAATTAAAACAGATATGTATGTAGACGAGACAGTGAAGATGGTTAGTAGCCTGATTCATCCTCAAACAACAACTGTTTTGAAATAAATGTACTAGTACTAACGATTGATGGCAGATGGAGAATGATAAGCAATGGTATGCTTTGTACACCAAACCCAGGTGGGAAAAGAAAATAGATTCCGTACTCATTAAAAGAGGAATTGAATCTTGGTGTCCTTTGAATAGAATTGAAAGACAGTGGAGCGATAGAAAGAAAGTAGTAGAAGAACCTTTATTTAAATCTTACATCTTTGTTCGCATCAACCTGATAGACAAAGTAAAGGTTTTGAGCGTAGATGGTATTCTCAATTTTGTCCACTATATAGGTAAGCCAGCAGTTATTAGAGATGAAGAGATCAATATGATCAAACATTATCTCTCTGAAAAAGAAGCCATTGTTTCTTTGATTGCTAAAGAAGGTTTTGAGGAGTCTACCAAAGTTTGTGTCAAACACGGCGTATTCATGGGCAAAGAAGGCACGGTTTTAAAGAATGCCAAAAAGAAAATCTTTGTCAAACTAGAAAGCTTGGGCCAGGTAATGGTAGTGGAATTCCCTGCTGAGTATCTGGAGCCTATGTATTGATTATTGGATGGTCCAGTCTACAACTTCGTTAGCCCATTCTGCTCTGTAAGGAGTGATAATGCGTAAATAATTGTCTGTATAACCTTCCATCATCCCGTTTTTCTCAAACTTTTCAAACAAGACTTTTCTATTGCTTTTGTAATGCTGCTCTGTAAAATATTGTAGTTTTTGATAAGAGAGGTTACGCAATACCTTATTGCGTTCATTACGTACATGAATAGGGACTACAGGTTCAATTTCTAAAGCTTTGGTATGATCCCTTTCTGAATAAGTAAATACATGTAAATAGGAAACATCTAGTTCGTGTAAAAAATCAAAGGTTTCCTGAAAATGTGCATTGGTTTCTCCTGGAAAACCCACAATTACATCAACCCCAATGGCACAATGTGGCATGCGTTCCTTGATTCTTTCAACACGTTCTTGATACAAATCTCTTTTATACCTTCTACGCATGAGTTTCAAAATTTCATTGCTACCACTTTGTAAGGGTATATGAAAATGAGGCATGAATTTCTTGCTTTCTGCAACCCAGTCAATGATACTATTGGTGAGTAGGTTGGGTTCAATGGATGAGATCCTATATCGCTCAATTCCATCCACTTCATCCAATGCACGAATCAGGGTTTCAAAGTTCTCATCATATTTTAAATCGCCGTTAGGCCCCTTACCAAAATCTCCCAGATTCACACCAGTGAGTACAATTTCTTTTACGCCATCCGCTGCCAGTTGCTGTGCATTGCGCACTACATTGGCAACATTGTCGCTTCTGCTCTTACCCCTTGCCATGGGAATGGTGCAAAAAGAACAATTGTAGTCACATCCATCCTGTACTTTCAAAAAGGAGCGGGTGCGGTCATTCATAGAAAAAGAAGCATTGAATCCAGTAACTTCTTCAATGTCACAGGAGCAAACCTTTCCAGAATCGCCTTTAGTCAATTGACTAATATGTTCAATGATATTAAATTTTTCTCCTGCGCCTAGTACCAAGTCAACTCCTGGAATACTGGCAATTTCATGTGGTTTTAACTGGGCGTAGCAACCCGTGATCACCACAAAACTTTCAGGAGACTTGCGTTGAATCCTGCGCACCAATTGGCGGCATTCTTTGTCTGCATTATCTGTAACAGAGCAGGTATTGATCACATACACATCGGCCAGGTCTTCAAAAAAGTCCTTTTTCTCAAAACCGCCATTTTCCATTAATCTAGAAAGGGTGGAGGTCTCGGAGAAATTCAATTTGCACCCAAGGGTGTGAAAGGCCACCGAACGCTTCTTTTCCATAGAGGCGCAAAGATAACAAGCCAAAGTCAAAATGCTGTAAATTGGCCCTTCCAAAGCCGTTTAAACATGAATTTTAAAAAAGCAGCACCCTATATTGGCTTGATTTTTTTAGCCATTCTATCTTTTGGCCTGAAAAAATGCCAAGAATCGCGCCAGCCCACCAAGGATCCTACTGTTAAACCTACAACCAAAAAGACAAGCAACCCAAAACCATCTGTTGCTGCTGAACCAAGGGGATTAAATAGACATCCGGCTAAAATGAATTATTCTAAACACGCTAGGTGCAGAATGGATTGCAGACAGATTTCAGAAAAGGAAATTGAAGCAATCTTGCTTAATGGAACCATTAATTATAAGAAAAGCTACTTGCAAGTGGCTGATTGCCAGAAAAAATATGCAGTTGAAGGGATTACAGATGACCAGCAGCGGGTGAGGATCATTTTTGCACCTTGTGCAGATGAAGTAACCGTTGTTACTTGTATTGATTTGGGTAAGGAATGGGTCTGTAATTGCCAATGATGGCAACTTGTTTCAAATCAAGGTCTAAGATTTTCTTAAATATCATAAAAGAGGGTGTCAGTTTTTCCATTTTAGGATTATTAAGGTATGTTTGCCAGTCTTAAAAAACCAAAACCGTATGCAATTTAATCGGATCAATAACATTGTTGGTTGGGTAGTGGCTTTTGTAGCCTGTACCGTGTACATCATGACCTCTGAAGCGGGTGGAAGCTTCTGGGATTGTGGTGAGTTTGTGAGTAGTTGTTTTAAACTACAGATTCCGCATCCTCCGGGAGCACCTTTGTTTGTGATCTTGGGTAGGGTATTCATTGTACTATTTGGTGACAATCCCCTTACTGCTGCAAAAGCGGTGAATGTGATGAGTGCACTGGCTAGTGGATTTACCATTTTATTTTTGTTCTGGACCATCACCCATTTTGCGCGCAAGATTGTGATGGTGAAGACTACCGATACTTTAAGTAGTTACCAAATCTGGTCCATTATGGGAGCCGGTGTGGTTGGTGCTTTGGCATATACTTTCTCTGATTCTTTTTGGTATAGTGCTGTAGAGGGTGAAGTATATGCTTTGTCTAGTTTCTTTACTGCTATTGTATTTTGGGCCATCCTGAAATGGGAGAACCACGCTGAAGAAGAAGGTGCAGACAAATGGATTGTCTTTATCTTCTTTATGATGGGACTTTCTATTGGGGTTCACTTATTGAACTTGTTGACCATTCCTGCAATTGTCATGGTCTATTATTTTAAAAAGAAAGACAGTTTTAATTATGCCAATTTACGCAAGTGGTTTTTACGCATCATTGCTGTTGGTGGTGCCTTGGCCTTTGTTGGTGCATTGGTGGCTGCTAATGGAGAAGTAAATGAAGACCGTGGTTTACCAATGGATGCCACAATGGGTGGCTTGATGATTTTTGGAACCTTGGCTGCTATTGGTCTATTATTCTTAGTTGAAAATTGGAAAAAAGACCAGAAAGCACATTATGGTGGGATC
>JBEAPC010000098.1:0-13842 GCA_041164585.1 Bacteroidota bacterium | reverse complement strand
AGTTTTTGTTTAAAGTCAATTTCAGTATAGGTAATATACCCAACGATATTATTACAGCTAAAGCAAAAAAAAGTTGTCTTTGTTAAGAATGGCATTAATTAGTTAGGATTGGTAACTAAGAACGGTTGGTGGTTTAGAAAGTTTCACCAATATTGAGGTAATAAGTTTGATATTCTTTACTAAAAGCATAATCAAACACAATATTTGTTCTAGAAAACTTATTCAATTTTAACCGGATGCCCCCACCTGCAGCAGCATTCCATCTGGCAAAATTGCTGGTTTTAAAGTCAGAGAAAGTAGAAATATTAGCAAACAAGACAAAGCCCAGTAAGCCATTTTTGGTAATATCACGTCTATATTCGCTTTCAAAATACCAATGCTTATCACTTCTATACCTACCTTGGTAAAAGCCCCTAGAAGTTCTAGCATAGGGATCCCAAGCGGTACTTGGTAAATCCAAATAAGGAATATACTCCCCCCCAACACGCCAATGATAGGCCCAAAAAGCCAATACATTTTGCATGTTTTTTGAAAAAGAATAATATTTCCTTGCGTCAAAAATCCATTGATTCCAGCTACCCGTCTTATTTAAAAAAGATGGGTTGGTTCTAAAACTGGCCGATAGGAACATGCCCCCTAAAGGATTATTAGTAAATTTTCTTGAATCATATTGAAAGGTTAAATTATATCCAGTTGAATAACTAGTTGGGCGCAGGGTATCATAATAGGGTTTCAGGGATTCAAAGAACCCTTGATTAGATTCTGCACGAATAGAGGAATGGTGGTCAAAATTCACCCCAAATCCAGCAAATAAATTGGGAGCAATTTTTTTGAGTGCCGTTTCATAAAATCTAAAATAATTGTAGTTAATCAGGGTCCCATTTTCATCAGGTGTATTACTCCCTAATCCCCAAGATTTTTGGGGATAAATTAGAAAACGTAGATCGCCCAGCAAATTCCAAGAATTTCCACTTAACCAGATATTGGACCTAAGTGGAAATACATACCTGCCCTGAAAATTGGTATAAGGCGTAAAATACAATTCCGAGAGGGTAGTTTTTTTTCTATCTCCCATGTAAAAAGAGATATTGGTAGAAGTAACCAAGGCCGATCCCCCACCTGGTACACCGGTAGTTGCAGGTAATAAGGAGTAATACACCCTTTTATTTGAAATACCCTTTCTACGTTGGTTGTATTTAACCGTATCCTTGATAAAGATGGGCTTCAGATAATCTACAATATCCTTCTGATTGATTAAGGTATCCGAATTGGTAAAAACAGGTTTCCGCTGTGCAAATACAAAACTGGCTGTCAATATAAACAATGCCGTAAGGACAATTTTTGCGGGAAGTTTTCCTAAGAGATACCTGTTCATATTTCCAAATAAAGATAGGAGAAATGAAATGCCACAGTATTCATCATTCAAGGAAAAGCTTGCTAAATTTTCATTCTTTCCACTACTTCAGCTCCATTTGTAGGGTCTGTACCTTTTAATTCAACATATTCCACATTGGGCAACCAAAAAGAACCTCCCTTTACCCTTACAAAAATCTGTTTAATGATCGCCTGCTTTTTATTGATATCGGTAAACAAACTAAACTTGTTGTCGGCTCCCTTCTTCAAATAAAACAACTTGGTTTTATAAGAGACAAAATGTAACACATACTGGTCTTTTGACAGGGTTTTAGACTTTAACCCATAAGCAAAGTTTCGCTGTATATAATTCAATTCCTCTTTCTGGCCTTTGTCTTGATACCTTATCCAATAAGCATGAACAGGGTTTTCCGTATCTAACTCACCATTAGATTTGACATTCAGCTCATACACTATGGTATTGGTATTTGGATCTCTTTGCAGAAATAACAACTGGTTGGGATTCCCAGTTGGAATGGGATATTTAACAGCGCTCTGTGCCATTACAGACATATAGCAAGCAAAAAAGAAACATCCAGTCAATAAAATACGCCTGAGGAGTAGCAAGATCATACACTATCAATTCATCAATAATTGACGAAATTACGGAATTACCCAATTAAAGGGAAGTTCTCTACTTATATTGTATCAATTTCTATGTTTAAAATGGAAGAAAATGACATACAAGCCATACAATAATCAAAGAAGATATATAGTAACTTTACACTGTTGATTTCTTTTAAATCATCCAAAAAGTCTGTTTAACTTTTCAATTCTAAACAGTTTGGATAATGCCAACTTCTAATACCCATACTAATTTAATTATAACACCTGATTTGTCACCTTGTGAACATTGTTGTAAATCAATAACAAACTATGAAAATAGTAAATATCTTGATGCATTTATTTCCTGTACCAAATGTGGTCCTAGATATAGTATTAACAAGTCGCTCCCTTTTGAGAAAATTAAAGATTATACGGAATCTAATATAGAGTGTCCAAATTGTTTGGAAGAAATTAATCATTCAAATAATGAAAATTATCATAGCCAACCCAATAATAGCAGAAATTGTTCAATTCAAATGCATTTTTACGATGGCAATATAAAAGAATTACCCATTTCTCAAGACCAAGTTTTAGTGGAAGTAGCCAACCAGTTAAAAAAAGATTCAATTATTGCAGTTAAAGGAGTTGGTTCATATTTGTTGCTTTGTGACGCTACAAATAAAAAAATGGTTGCAGAGCTAAGAAAAAGAAAACAAACAATTAATAAACCTTTTGCCTTAATCTATGCAGATACAGAAATGTTACAAGCAGACTTATCAATAACGACTACTGAGCTCAGTGCACTTAAAGAAAAATCTGCTCCAATAGTTCTTTGCAAGATTAAAAATTTTCCAGAAAACAAATTAGATTTAGAAGGTATTGCACCGGGGCTGACCAAACTTGGAGTTATGTTACCTGCCTCTCCTTTATTACAATTATTGGCCAATTTTTTTAGCAAACCAATGATTGCAACAAGTGGTAACTTAAGTGGTTCGCCTATTATTTACAAAGATAAAAAAGCAAAAAAAAAATTAATAGGTATCGCCGATTATTTATTATCCTACGATCGTGAAATCACCTCTCCTCAAGATGATAGTTAAATCCAATTTAGTAGTAGAGGACAAAAAATAATAATGCGAAGAAGTAGAGGTTTAGCTCCTAATTTCTCACCAATTAATTTTCAAAAGGATGCTCAAAAAATCCTAGCCATGGGTGCAGAACCTAACGCTACTATTGCTATTTCAACTGCTGAACAAATATTTGTTAGCCAATATTTAGGTAATCATAAATCCTTAGAATCGCCATTGTCATATCAAAAACTTAAAAATCAAATAGCAAACCTGTTCAATTTTGAGCCATCTACTATTTTAGTTGAGCAACACAAGGAAAACTTAATCTATAGAAATACAAAAAAAATAGATCTACAAAAGGAATGTGTTGTAATTCCCATTCAACATCATGAAGCGCATTTTGCTGCTGTATTAGCAGAAAACAAACTCTTAGAAAAAAAGGAACCAGTTTTAGGTTTTATTTGGGATAGTGCTGGATATGGAAACGATTGTCAAATCTGGGGTGGAGAAGTATTTCTTTTTGACCAAAACAAACTAAATCGGGTGGCGCAGTTAGACTATTTTCCCCAATTAATGGGTAACAAAATGAACAAAGAACCCAGACTAAGTGGGTTAAGCGTTTTAAAGGATTTTCCATTATCACAAAAACTTTTACACAAATATTTTTCAGAAACAGAATGGCAATTTTATCAAAATCAATTAACAAATAAAGAAGCAATTCAAACAAGTAGTATGAGTAGATTAATAGATGCAGTAGCTTGTATATTGGGCATAGCATCTGTTAGTAGTTTTGAAGAAGAAGCTGGCATGCAATTAGAGGCTCTGGCAAATAGATGCCCATATCCTTCTTATGATTCATATAACCTTCCTATTTCTAATGGCATTATTGACTGGCGCCCTCTGATACATGAAATACTTCATGACTGGCAACAGAAAGAACCAAATGAAATTATAGCTTGGAAATTTTTTTATTCTTTGGCAAAAGCAATAGCAAAAATCAGTACCCATTTCTTTATTGACAAACTGGCCTTTAGTGGAAGTGTTTTCCAAAATGCATTATTAACAGATTTAATATTGGAACAATTACAACAAAAAAGAGAATTGTTTTTTCACCAACAGTTGAGTCCCAATGATGAATGCATTTCTTTAGGACAATTGGCTTGGTATAGTAAATTCTATCATTCTAGTTCATAGAGTTTAAATTTACCTTCATTTAATTCCTTTTTGTTAATCAAAAATCAACAAAAAGGAATGGAATACATTTAAAGACAATACATTTCTATTTACTGAATTTAACCACTTGATTCTTGATAGCCGGCATCGTTCTCAAATAAGCATAAATGGCTTTTAAATCTGCTTCTTTCATGTTCTTGTACATGGTCCATGGCATAACCGAATTGAATTCTCCTGCGGTAATATGGGGGTTCTGATAACTAGTATCGCCGTAGGCTTTAAAGCGTTTTACAAAAGCTGCTTCATCCCATCCACCAATGCCAGTTGTTTTGTCTGGAGTAATATTAGAAGAACGCACTATTCCACCAGTTTTCATAGGAAATTCAAAACCTCCAGCCAATTCCATTCCCTTAATTTTCTCGCCCTTCTCCTGTTTGGTATGGCAGTCTCCACAAGATGCTGCATTAAAATAATAGGATCCTCTTTCCACTAAATTATTAGAATCAGGCGCATGACCATATTCCGCTTTGGTAGGTATGGTATGCAAGATGATATTCATGGGAAAATCTGCTTTTGAATCTGGTACTTTGTTTTCAATAGGTGCTATCGTTCTCAAATAAGCTATAATAGATAACAGGTCTTCCTTATCCATTTTCCCATAACTAGGATGTGGCATCACAGGAAACAGTGCACTACCCTTTTTATCAACTCCAGAAGCGATAGCCCTTAACAATTCTCCATCTGTCCAATCACCAATACCTGCTGGAGTAATATTTCTTGCTTGAAAACTTCCGGGAAAACCATAACGTTGGTCAAAGATTTCTCCACCCTTTCCCAATGTCCCTTCTACCAAAGGTCCAGAAAACTGATTCCAATCCCTAGTTGAATGACAATCCATACAAACAGTGACACTATTGGCCAAGTAGCTTCCTCTTTCTATTCGTTCGGGTGTTGCTTGTATGGTTAATGTATCAGGACTTCCAACATTGGGTAAAAAAATAACAATATAACTGATGCCCAAAATGGCTGCCAATAATAGGCATAAGATGCACACAAAAAAGAGCTTGAATGCTTTTTTCATTTGTAGTGGGTTTAGGGTTATTAAATATAATAAACCCCTATCAATAATTTCACAATATTGACATACCCTCAAAAAAAAATGCAATATTGCTATTACATTTTCTATCATTATTTGAACTAGTTTATTCCACTAGTCCTTGAATACTTCTGTTCTCATTTACATCTGCTTCATAATCAACACCTTCTAAACCAAATCCAAATAGGCTTAAAAAGTCTGATTTATAGCCGGGCAAATCGCCAATACTTGGTAAAGATTCCGTTGTTGCTGCGGGCCATAATTCTGCCACCTGAGCTTGAACATCTGCTCTCATTTCCCAGTCATCAATTCTAATCCTACCTTTTTCATCGGTTTCAATACCAGGTTTACCGGTATACAATCTGTCTGCAAACAGTCTTTGTATTTGTTCAATACAGCCCTCGTGTAGACCATCTTTTTTCATGACTTTATAGAGCAATGAAATATACAATGGAATCACAGGAATAGCAGAACTAGCTTGTGTAACCAAGGCTTTGTTGACAGATACAAAAGCTTTACCATTCAGGTCTTTGAGTTTATCCGCAATTTTAAAAGCAGTTGCTTCTAAATGATCCTTAGCCCTACCAATAGTTCCCTTTCTATATACGGCTTCTGTTAAAGCAGGTCCAATATAAGAATAGGCCAAAGTCATTGCTCCTTCTGCTAATGCATCGGCAGCTTTTAAAGCATCCATCCACATTTCCCAATCTTCTCCACCCATTACGGCTACCGTATTGGTAATATCTTCATCATTGCAGGGCTCAATGCTAATTTCTGTAACAATTCCTGTATGAAAATCTACCGTTTTGTTGCTATAGGTTTGACCAATGGGTTTTAATACGGACCTGTGCATGACTCCCGTTACAGGATGTACACGTACTGGCGAAGCCAAACTATAGATAACCAGATCAATTTGACCCAAGTCTTCTTTAATGGTCTTAATGGTTCTTTCTTTGATTTCATTGGAGAAAGCGTCTCCATTAATGCTTTTGGCATAAATACCCGCTTTGGCAGCCTGATCTTGGAATGCCATGCTATTATACCAACCCGGTGTTGCTGTTTTACCTTCTGCTGGTGGTTTTTCAAAAAACACACCAATAGTAGCTGCACCAGAACCAAATGCGGCAGTTATTCTTGATGCCAATCCAAAACCGGTAGAAGCACCTATTACCAGTACTTTTTTGGGACCATCAATATTTCCCTTGGACTTGACATAATTGATTTGATTAATAATGTTTTGCTCACAACCCAAGGGGTGTGCAGTTAAACAAATAAATCCACGCATTCTGGGTGCAATGACCATAAAATTCTATTCAATTGTAAATTAAAATCACGGATTGGATGAACAAGTGTTTAACCTTCCGTTTTTCAAAACCTTGGCAAAAATAGCAGAATTAACTGCAATACCTTTCAATTCCATCTCTATGTGCAAAATGTTTCAAAAGACATTGAAGAAAACTGCCATCTCGCTTATTTAGCTGGAGTAATGACAATATTCCTAAATTCAATAGGACCATGATCCCCTTGAATCATAATGGGCCCTGGGGCTCCTTCTTTACTATCAATGGCTCCTCCGGTGATTCCTGGAATAGTAGCCAAACTAATTACGGTTTTACCATTTGCTACTACAGTAACCATTCTGCCCACAAGTGTAATATCATATGTCTGCCATTCGCCTGGGTCTTTGGCAACCATTTCATTAGCGGGTAAAAATCCATAAATGGCACTAAACTCATCATTCCAAGGTTCCATACCCTTGCTATCAACTATCTGTACTTCATATCGCCCACGCAGATAAACCCCACTATTACTACCCTTAGGATAACGGAATTCAATGTGTAATTTAAAATCATCAAAAGTCTTTTTGGTCATCAAATTTGATCCAGATTTGGCGCTTGTCAATACTCCATTGGTCACAGTCCATTGATTGCTACCCATGGCCGTCCATTCATTCATATCAGAATTGCCAATCAAGTTAATAGGACTACCCCATTGAACTGCAGTTTCTCTTTTCAAAGAAGGTGCTTTAACACCTGTAAATGGATATTTTTTCCCATCGGTATAAACCATGGTTCCTTTTAAATGGTCTCCTTCAAATTCTCCTTCAAATTCCATATTGGCATTGCCTGGTTCCCATTGTGGTGGAATAGAGAAACTAAAATGGTTCTTGGCAAACTTAATTTCTGCAACAGGTCTTGCACTGCCAAAAGCATAGACAAACCTACCAATAAAAGTATGGCTTCCTGAATGCTGCACTTCTAACCATGAAGGCAATTGTTTGCCATCTTTTTCAATGGTCAAATCCCACCTGCCTTGCATGGCTGTTCCTTCTGCTAAGTCATTTGCAGTAGCGCTAACACTGTACATGCATAATAAAAGAATAGCCAAAAAGCTATTCATCATTTGTTGTAGATTCCTTTTTTTCATGGCTTGTAATTATATAATATGCAATCGTTATGAACTAAGTTTAATTCTTGCAAAAGATTGTCAATTTGAACCAGCTTCCCTTTGTTTTAAAATATTTTCTGCAATCAACAAATCAACCGGTCTGGTGATTTTTATATTATTGTAATCACCTTCAATCAAATGTATCATTTTTCCAGACGCTTCTACAACCGTGGCTTCATCTGTAAAAGATGCCAAATATTCAGTGTCAAAAGCTGGAAGCAATAAACTTGTTTGAAAGGTTTGTGGAGTTTGTATGATTCTAACCAGGTTTCTATCTGCTACTTGGCTAGCATCACCCTGAACTATTCTAATACTATCTGTTGCTGCAACTGCAGGAATGGCTGAACCAATTGCTAGGGCTTGTTCATAACAAGCTTTGATTAGATTTTCAGTAAGCAAGCAACGGACCCCATCATGTACAAAAACAATTCCAGGTTCTTGAATACAATTCAACCCATTTTGAACAGAATGAAATCTGGTTGCTCCGCCGGTTACAAATTGAAGATCAATTGATGCATCTAGTTCTTTCAAAAGTTCTTGACCTTCCTTTAAAAAGTCCTTGGGTAGGACCAATAAAATTTGGATCTCCGGATAGGATTTAAAAAACTGGTTAATGGTATAATACAAAATGGGTTTCCCTCTCAGTAGTAAAAACTGCTTTGGTTTGTCCGCGCCCATTCTCAATCCGGATCCGCCTGCTACTATCACTGCATATTTTCGCATGTTCAACTATTTGTAAGAAAGATGGGACTATCCCAAAATGGCTTGTGATTCTTTCAATAACAATTCAGCATTAATAGCCGCAGTACCCACTTCTTCACAAACCAATCCACCAGCAAGATTGGCCATTTCTGCGGCCAAATGCATGTCTTTGGTAATAGCATATACCATGGAAGCAACAGCAATAACGGTATCACCGGCGCCACTCACATCCGCTATATTTCTAACGTGGGTAGGTATGATGCAAGCGTCTTTGTCCATCTGATAAAACACCCCTTTTTCTGATAAAGTAATCAGTGAAATCCGATGTTGCAAATGCGCTTGCAAAGTTTGATGTACCAATTCCATATTAGCAAGGTCAACCTGATCCAAACTTAGATTCAAACCTTCTTTTACCTCTTTGAGATTGGGTTTAAAAATATCAACCCCTTGGAAAGCCAGAAAATTCTTTTTCTTAGGATCTACCGTTGTGACAACACCATATTCTTTACAAAGTGCAATCACTGCTTTGATACAACTAGCCGTTAAAACCCCTTTATTATAGTCTTCAAAAATGAGTACATCAGGTTTTTCAGACTCAAACTGTTCTTTGATTTTATGCAACAAAATGGTCTCGGTAGTTGCACTAATATCGCTAGTGATTTCAGCGTCTAAACGCATCATTTGTTGATTCCTACTCATGACCCTGGTCTTATTGGTAGTAATCCTTTCAACAGTTGTCAAAAGCAAGGAAGTATTGATACCATGAGCAGCTAATAAAGCGGACAAATTTCTTCCATCTGCATCCTCACCTATCACAGAAATGATACTAGTATTAGCACCCAAAGAAGCCGCATTTAAAGCCACATTTGCCGCACCTCCTACCCTATGTTCCATTTTTTGTAAAGTCACAATGGGTACGGGTGCCTCCGGCGATATTCTATCCGTAGTTCCCCACCAATAAGTATCTAACATCACGTCACCAATGATGGCTACTTTCAAATTTTTGAACTCCTCAAATAAACCCTTGATATCTGTATAAGACATGTTATTCAGCTCTTTTTTGATTGTTTACTGCCAGATAGTACAAAGGTACTCCGATGGCGGTAATACCCAAACCCCAAAGAGAATAAGTGGGAGATGTCCATACTAAGCCAATGCAGAAAATAGTAGCCATAACAATATAAATCAATGGCAAAATAGGATATCCAAATGCTTTATATGGTCTTGGTGCATCTGGCAGTTTTTTCCTAAGAATAAAAATGCCAATAATGGTTAATACATAGAAGATGACCACAACAAAAGAAACCATGGTTAGTAAGTCTCCATATTTACCACTCAAACAAAGCAGACTTGCTACAAAACACTGAATCCACAAAGCATATTCTGGAACGGCGTTCTTATTAAGTTCTCCCGTTTTTTTGAAAAACAAACCATCTTTTGCCATGGTATAATACACCCTAGCTCCAGCTAGAATTAAACCATTATTACAACCAAAAGTTGAGATCATAATCATGACGGCAATAACTATGGTTCCTGCATTTCCAAAAATGGCATTGGCTGCCACTACCGCAACCCTATCATTCTCTGCATAGGCAATCTGTTGTAAGGGCAAGACGTGCAAATACATCAAATTGGCAGTTACATAAATCAAGGTTACTATCAATGTTCCTAGAAACAAACTAAGACCAATATTGCGTTGCGGATTTTTAATTTCACCTGCAATAAAAGTAACGTTGTTCCAAGAATCAGAGCTAAAAATAGAACCCACCATGGCTGCCGCAATGGCTCCAATTAAAACCGCTCCAGAAATGGGATGCCAACCCGTTGGTTGTAAAATGCCAGATGCATCTTTGGCGCCGAGGTCTTGAACAGCTGTTAAACCAGTTGCCCAGTTTTCATTCCAAAAACTTTGTTTTGACAATAGAAAACCAAACACAATTAAACCAAATAAAGAAACCAGCTTGGTTACTGTAAAAGTAGATTGGATAATCTTCCCACCCTTCACCCCTCTAGTATTGGTATAAGTAAGAAAGACAATTAAAGCTATGGCTAATAACTGTGCAGCAGAAACCTTTAAAAAGCCCAAATCAAGTAAAATATTACCTTCTCCTACCGCAGGTATCAAATAAGCGGTAAATCGGCTAAAAGCAACCCCTACGGCTGCAATGGTAGCAGTTTGAATCACCGAAAAGAAACTCCAACCAAAGAGAAAGCCCACCAAGGGATTATAAGCTTCTTTCAAGTATACATATTGTCCACCAGCTTTGGGATACATGGCACTTAATTCACCATAACTCACTGCTGCAGTAATGGTCATGAATCCGGTAATCAACCAGACTACAACCAGCCAACCAGCACTACCCACATTACGGGTAATATCTGCACTCACAATAAAGATACCGGAACCAATCATGCCCCCTGCCACAATCATAGTGGCGTCAAATAGACCAAGGGTAGGTTTGAAGCTGCTGTTTGTACTCATAAAAAAAATCCCGCTTTTTATAACGGGATTTGAAGATAATAAATATGATTGAAGTTCTTACTTCTTCTTGGCTTGGGCATTTAATCCCAAAATCAAGTCACTTGTAATATTGTAAGCAGTATCTTTTAAGTAGATCAAGTCTGGAGAACCAGTAAATACATAGGCATAACCCTTGTCTTTATTATATTCTTTCAAATAGTCTTCAATACGCTTTTTTACTTCTTGCAAACGCTTGAAACTTTCATTTTGCAAATCTTGGTTCAACATTTGTTCTTTGTTTTGGAAAGTTTTTTCCATTTGACCCAACTCCTGTTGCTTGGCAGCTAATTCAGCCTGTGTCATAGACTGTGCATTCTTTTGCAACTCTTGGTACTTTGCAACAAAAGTGTTTTTCATTTCACCTAATTGTCTTCCATTATCCTGGTCTTTGGCACGTAAAATATTACGTACTTCTTTGAAATAGTCATAATGGTTTTCAATGCTGTCCATTTCAAAATAGGCAATTTTAAAACTACCTGGTGTTGCGGCAACAGCAGAACTGGTTCCGGCTGAAGTTTTTTTGTTCGAAAACTGAAGATAAAAAAGCACTGCTACGGCAAGTACCAATGCAATATTCAATCCTGTTGTAAAATTTTTCATGGCTGCTGTTTGAAGTTGTTTGAACCTGTTTAAAGGGTATTCCTTTCTAAACAAAATAAAAGTAGGAAGTTTTTACACTTCCTACTTTTCCTTGGTATGATTTAACAGAAATAAGGCTTATTCTTCCTCGTCAAAGCTCATTGCTTCGCGAGTAGTGGCCAATACTTCGTATTCTTCTTTGCTACCTACAATCATGTTCTCGAACTCTTTTTGTCCAGAACCTGCAGGAATCAAGTGACCGGTAATCACGTTTTCTTTTAGTCCCAACATGCTGTCCATTTTGCCTTGAATAGCAGCTTGACTCAACACTTTGGTTGTCTCTTGGAATGACGCAGCTGAGATCCAACTTTGTACACCCAAAGAGGCTTTTGTGATACCCAACAATACTGGAGTTGCTGTAGCTGGTTTAGCATCACGAACTTCTACTAGTTTCTTGTCACTTCTACGTAAGATGGAATTTTCTTCCCTGAACTCACGTACAGTAACAATTTGACCAGCTTTGAACTTGCTGCTTTCCCCTGCTTCAGTAACAACTTTCTTGTCATAGATACGGTCGTTCTCTTCAATAAAGTCAAACCTGTCTTCCAGATCTTCTTCTAAGAACTTAGTATCACCTGCGTCAACAATCTCCACCTTCTTCATCATCTGGCGAACGATTACTTCCACGTGCTTGTCATTGATTCTTACACCCTGCAAACGGTATACTTCTTGAATCTCGTTTACAACGTATTCTTGAACAGCAAATGGTCCTTTAATAGCTAAGATATCTGCAGGTGCAATTTGACCATCAGACATTGGCGTACCAGCTTTTACAAAGTCACCATCTTGCACCAAAATCTGGCGTGTCAATGGAACCAAGTATTTCTTCACCATTCCGTCTCTAGATTCTACAATGATTTCGCGGTTACCACGCTTCACATTACCAAATGCTACCACACCATCAATTTCGCAAACAATGGCAGGGTTACCTGGATTACGTGCTTCAAAGAGTTCAGTTACACGTGGCAGACCCCCTGTGATATCCCTAAGCTTACCTAGGATACGAGGAATCTTCACCAATACCTGACCAGCTTTAACGTCGTCACCTTCTTCAATTCCAATATGTGATCCAACTGGTAAGTTATAGTGTTTGGCTTCTTTGCCGCCTTCTACAATAATGGTTGGGATCTTAGTTTTGTCTTTGGTTTCAATAACCACTTTTTCTCTGTGACCAGTTTGCTCATCAGCTTCATCACGGTAAGTAACACCGTCAATAACATCAGAGAACTTAATAGAACCATTCACTTCCGCAACAATGACGTTGTTGAATGGATCCCATGTACAAATCACGTCTCCTTTTTTCACTTGCTGACCGTCTTTCACGTTCAGAGTAGCTCCATAAGGAACGTTATTGGTAATCATCAAACGATCATTCTTCACATCCATGATACGAACCTCACCAGTACGTCCAATAACAATGCGTATTTTGTTGCCTTCATTGTTTAGGGCATCTACTGTACGTAACCCATCAAATTGAATAGTACCATCAAACTTAGCGTTCAAGGTTGATTCAATGTTTGAAGATCCAGCAACACCACCCACGTGGAAGGTACGCAAGGTTAACTGAGTACCAGGCTCACCAATGGATTGGGCTGCAATAATACCCACTGCGTCACCGCGTTGAGCAATATATCCTGTTGCTAAATTCTTACCATAACATTTTACACAAACACCACGCTTAGCTTCACAAGTCAATACAGACCTGATTTCAACGGTTTCAATACCGCTGTCTTCAATTTGTTGAGCAACATCATGAGAGATTTCTTCACCAGCCAAGATGATTAGTTCTTCTGTTACAGGATGGTAAACATTGTGTAAAGAAGTACGTCCTTCAATCCTATCTGCTAATGGTTCAATTACATCTTCATTGTCTTTCAATGCTGATGTTGCATTACCACGTAAAGTACCGCAATCGTCTTCTGCAATTACCACGTCTTGAGAAACGTCAACCAACCTACGAGTCAAATAACCCGCATCGGCAGTTTTCAAGGCAGTATCTGCAAGACCCTTACGAGCACCGTGGGTAGAGATAAAGTAATCCAATACGTTTAGACCACCTTTAAAGTTAGAAAGGATGGGGTTTTCAATTACCTCAGAACCTGAGCTACCACTTTTTCTTGGTTTGGCCATCAATCCACGAATACCTACCAGCTGTTTAACCTGTGTTTTACTACCACGGGCTCCGGAATCCAGCATCATGTAAACTGAGTTGAAACCTTGTTTGTCAGTAGCCA
>JBEAPC010000097.1:0-3916 GCA_041164585.1 Bacteroidota bacterium | reverse complement strand
CCCAGTCCCAAACCCTTATTCCATCTACATTCCAGGACCATCGGCCCCGCCCTTTTCAAAAAACTGAAAAAAAACTGTGGATAATTTCTGAATATTGTCTGATGCCCTTATATTTGCAGCCCTTTAGGGAATGGAAACGTTCCTAGACTGAAATGGTGCGGTAGCTCAGTCGGTAGAGCAAAGGACTGAAAATCCTTGTGTCGCCGGTTCGATCCCGGCCCACACCACAGAAACCTCAACAGCAATGTTGGGGTTTTTTGTTTTTGGGACTATGGGTTTGTAAATTCTTTTAGTCTTTCTAAAATATATTGAGTTGCTGAGTTTACACTATAACCTGCATGTGCATCTACCCATTCTTCAAAATGATAATTGTTTATTAGTATTTGGAAAGAACTTTTTAAATACTGCTTTAGTTCAATGTCTGCATTTTTCATTTCTTCCCAAATGCTACTATTGTTTTCTAAAACAAAAATAATGTCTTCAAAATCGGTACTAGTTCTACCGTCATTAGATCCTCTACTTTTGAACGCTTCTATTTTAGAGGCTATAAAATAGGAGGGTTTAAAAATTCTAATTTTACCTTCTCCAATATCATGAACTATTGAATTTGCAAACCCAGACGGGTACCATCTATTAGAAAATCCTAGGGTTTCTTTGCTTGTAGGCATAACATCTACAATAATGCCATTGATAGTATATCTGCAAATAACTCCAGACTCTTGGTCGTTTACAAATCCTAAATTTCTTAACCGCTCGTCTATGGCTGAATAGTCTTTATAAGCCCATAATTCAATAATCACATCAATATCTTCGGTTGGTCTCACATCTTCTGTTGGTCTCTCAGCATAAAGAGAAACGGTAGCCCCGCCAACGAATACAACAGATTCTTTTAAACTAGCTAATGCGTTGTTGACTGCTCTAATTCTTGATATGTTCTCTTGATGGCTCATTTAAAAGCAAATTTGAAAAATAATCAAAGGCAAATTTTTTCTCTCTAACTTTTCCAACACGAATTGCATCTAACATAGCTAAAGCTTCATATAATTTTTCATCTTCTTTTGCTGCTATAACTTGGTTGGGATACAATGGTTCAATAGCTTGACCATAGTCCTTTCCTTCAAAGTCAGGCCAAACATAGGTACTAGAACTAACAATATGTTTTTTCAACAAGGAATGACCGTGTGAGGTGGCCATACCTCTTGAAAGAGGGCCAGGAGTTTGGGGGAAAACGTATGGGAGTCCGTATTTTAAAAACTCAGTAAATGCAATTTTTGCTACTTTTTTACGGTTTGTATCAATCAAACCCGAAAAACTGCTCCTATTTAATGACTCAGAAACCTCTGCACTACTAATATAAAGAGAACGTGCTAAGTCCTGGAATTGCCATTCCTTGTTCCCTAATACTACAATTTTCAAAAGTATTACTATGTCTTGGGGGCGCATCCCTTTGTGCTGTCTCATAAAACAAAACTAATCATTATTTCACAATTTGCAATTTGCGAATTGAGAAATATGAAGTAACCTTTCAATTTTTTTCTATTCTAATAGTTATGGTATTGTGCTCAGTCCCCCGATAAATCGGGGTAAAGTGCTAGCAAAGGACTGAAAATCCCGCCGGTTCGATCCCGGCCCACACCACGAAACCTCAACAGCCATGTTGGGGTTTTTGGTTTTTGTACTTCATCAAATATTGCCGCTTATAACAAAACGGTTTTTTTGCCTTACGGCGATCTGTAATTTAAGGGTATGATAAGTTTCCTTCTCTGGATTATCCTATTTGTACTCTGCTGGCCACTGGCCTTGCTGGGTTTGGTCTTGTATCCGTTGTTCTGGATCCTCTCTATTCCCTTTAGGATTTTAGGTATTGCAGTAGACGGCGTATTTGGTTTACTCAAAGGCATTATTATGCTACCCGCCAGAATTTTGCAGGGGCGATGAGGTATGTTTCTGTAAAATGCGCCTTCCCTCTTTTTTCACCGCCGGGCTTTTTCTAAAAGACCAGATGATGTCACTGGCGTATTTTCTGGAAGCTTCTAGGTCTACAATGGGTGCTGGATAATCTTGGTCAATGACGCACTGATAGATTTCCTGTTCAATGCTGCTGAGTTTCCAAGGTTCGTGGATCAGCGCAGCTGGAATCTGTTTGAGCTCGGGAACCCATTGCTTGATAAACAAACCATCGCAGTCATGCTCCATAGAATTTTTAATGGGGTTATAAATTCTAACGGTATTAATGCCTGTAACACCAGACTGCATTTGTAATTGCGGATAGTGAATGCCGGGTTCATAGTCCAAAAATTGCCGCGCCAAAAAATGGAGCTCACGCCAGTCTTGCCAAAGGTTGAATACAAAGAAGGATACCACCATGGCGCGCATCCTAAAATTGAGATAGCCCGTTGCCACCAGTGAACGCATACAAGCGTCAACAATGGGCACGCCGGTTCTCCCCTCCTGCCAAGCTTTGATCAATTCTGGATTGCTGGGTTTGACAATTTGATCAAAAGCGCTATTCACATTTTCAAATTCCATGCGGCACTCGTCTTCAAACTTTTGCATAAAATGACAATGCCAGTGCAGGCGCGATATAAAATTAGACAGGGCCCTTTTATTCTCCGATGCGCCATAGTGTTGGCTGGTGTACTGATAGACCATGCGCATACTAATATTGCCATAAGCCAGATAGGGAGATAAACGGCTACAACTTTTTCTACTGAGCAAGGGCTTTGAAATATGTCTACTATAATTCACCGCACGCTCTTTGATAAAACTATCCAAGTATCGCCAAGCCCAATACTCACCACCCTGTTGAAAGTTTTTGTTGCGGGTGGTCATCTCAGCATCCAGTGGCGCACCCTTCAATGCATCATACAATGCTGCATCCAATTTCAAAATATTCCAACCCGTTTCAGCCACCAACTTGGGTTGCATGGTCATGGTTTGCTGCCATCGGCCCTGCCAGGTTTTTCTAGACTTGAATTTTCTAATCACACCGTTTAAAGGAGACTCTTTCCATTTTACGCTACAACGCTGGCAAAATTGTTGCACCGCCAAGTCTCTATCATAAGTGATCTTGTTACCCACTTCTACATGCGAGAAAATCTGCTGGATCTGATAACGTTCTTGCAGCGCTTCCAGCACCGGCAAGACCTCGCTATGAAAAACATACAAGTCAGCATCCAGCTCTTTGAGCTTCACACGCATTTCTTGCAAAGACTCATAGACAAAACGCCAGTGCCTCACATCACTATCGGCGTAAGCCATAACCGATGGTTCAAAACAATAGAGCAAGAGCATGGGCAGACCCTCCTGCTGCGCCCGCCATAGCGGCTCGTGGTCCGTAAACCGCAAGTCTCTTTTAAACCAAACAATATTAATGCGCTGCTTTTCCAATCTGTTAGTGGAACAGATGGGGGTAGGCTTTTGTTTAAGATGGAAAAATTTGCCCAAATCCTAAATTATTATGATTATTTGGTATTCAATTCCGAAATAATTATGTAATTTAAGGATTGAAATCCAATATAATGATACAAAGAACCTTAAAAGATAGCATTCAAAAAGACCTTTTTAAGGGAAAGGCTATTCTACTGTTTGGCCCGCGTCAATCGGGAAAGTCAACTTTAATGCAAGAGATTTTGAAAAATCAGGATTACTTATACTTAAATGGAGACGATGCCGATGTAAGAGAAATCTTGACAAATACAACAGCAACAAAACTAAAAGCTGTAATTGGCAATAAAAAGATTGTCTTCATTGATGAAGCTCAGCGCATTCAAAATATTGGTTTAACTCTCAAATTATTTACAGATCAAATTAAAGAAGTACAAATATTAGCAACAGGTTCATCTGCATTTGAATTATCAAATCAGGTTAATGAGCCTTTAACTGGTCGTAAGTATGAGTTTATGCTGTATCCATT
>JBEAPC010000096.1:0-35989 GCA_041164585.1 Bacteroidota bacterium | reverse complement strand
TTCTGGATAATCTTTAAAGTCTGTGCTTCCAAGAATCAATACATTCTTGTCAATATTCAGTGTAACCCCTGTTTTCAAAAAAATGGATCCTGTTTGATACACACCTGGTTTAAAAGAAACCACCCCTCCTCCTTTTTGTGCACAGACATCAATGGCTTTTTGAATAGCTGTTGTAGACAAAAAATTAGAATCAGCTTTGGCGCCAAAATCATTTACCCAGTAATTGTTTTTTTTGAGTCCAGTTATATTGGCTCCAACTTTAGATGCCCAAGCTGGGTCAGCATCTAATTTGGCTTCTTCCTTTTTCAAAAGTTCTAGCTCTGCTTTGCAAATAGTTAAAACAGTACCATGTCTTAAGCCTTTTGGAAAATGAACACTGTCAGAAATATCGGTCCAATTAATCAAGTCTTTTGATTTTACCGCACCATATTTGTGGTCACGGTATTTATCAAAATAGACAATCCATTCCTGTCCAATTTTTAAAGCCGTAGGGCCTTCTGCCCAATAATTACCGGTAATGGGTGCTGATGGTTTTCCATATCCACCACTGGCTTGATTGCTAAAAGCCACGCGCAGGTTTTTCTGAACTGGTTTTAGGGTTTCATCTTTTAGAATCATCACATATTGCTTACCCGCTTTTTGAATACTGGCATCAATCACGTTAAACCCTTGATCATATAAGAGTTTGGTATTGCTAAAGCTTTTAAAATCCTTGGTAGTTACATAATAGATTCTGTGGTTATTATCCCCTAAATTTTCTGTTTCTGGAAACCTCCCTGGAATGGTGGTGGCCCAATAAATCAGGTATTCTTTTTTTGCGTCGTCATAAAAAATTTCAGGAGCCCAACAATTCTTGGCCGTTGGTTCTTTTTCCATCACAGGAACAAACACTTGCTCTGACCAATGAATCAGGTCTTTGGAATTAGCATAACCAATACCTCTGTCTTTCCAACTTACGGTCCATACCATATGAAATAAGCCATCCTTACCCCTGATAATACAGGGATCACGCATCAATTTGTCTTTTGCCACAGTTGGCTTTAAAAAGGAACTATCTTTTTTTAAACTAGTCCAATTAAGTCCGTCTAAACTATAAGCCAAGTGAAGTCCGTCTTCACCATTTCCTTTAAAATAAGAAAATACATAAGCTGGACTTTCTTTTTGCTGTGCAGTCAATTCCTGACTCAAAAAAAAGCAAGCACCAACAACAACTATTAAACGAGACAAGATTTGCATCTACTTATTTTTTCAAAGTCAATAAAACAATAGATTGAGCTGGTAGGTCTACTACCAATTCATTTCCAACTTTTTTAGCGCCATTAAACACTACGGGTTTAACTGAATTGGGTTGATTAAACGTATTTACGTCAGTTAATTTAGCAGATGTTAATACCATGCCTTCTACCTTGGTCCAATCAACTTCATTCAAAGCCGTGTTGATATGCATCAGATTTTTAGGATCCAGGTTTACAAGGGTCAAATGAACCACTTGATTGCTGTCTTTGGAAGCAGATACATTGAGTGCAGGTATCTTGTTCTTACCATTCACCAATTCAGGACTACTGAATTTTACAGGAAGCAATTTGGCGTCTTGGTGTACTTTGAACAAATCAAAAACATGATAAGTGGGAGTCAACAACATTTTGTCTCCCTCTGTTAGAATCAAAGCCTGCAATACATTAATGGTCTGAGCAAGATTGGCCATCCTGATTCTATCGGCATGGTTATTGAAAATATTTAAAGTGGTTGCAGCAACCAAGGCATCGCGCAAGCTATTTTGCTGATACAAAAATCCTGGATTGGTTCCTGGCTCTACATTGGTCCAGATTCCCCATTCGTCAACCACCAATGCTACGCGTTTGGCTGCGTCATATTTATCCATGATAGTAGAATGCTTGGTCACCAATTCTTCCATGTACAAGCAATTCTTCATGGTGTTAAAATATTCGTTCTCGTCAAAAGCGGTAGCAGAACCTTTGTTTCCCCAATTACCAGTTGGCAAAGTATAATGGTGCAAGGCAAGCCCCCACATTTGACCAGCATTTACATTTTTCATCATGGTCTCTGTCCAATTATAGTCTGCCACATTGGGACCAGCTGCAATCTTATTCATTCTTGCATTGGGATAGTTTTTGACAAAAGTGGCATAACGTTTATACTCGTCTGCATAACGCTCTGGTGTCATATTTCCTCCACAACCCCAGCTCTCATTACCTACTCCCCAGAATTTTACGCCCCAAGGTTTGTCCCTACCATTTTGTTTGCGAATTTCTGTCATGGGGCTAAGGCCATCAAAATTCAAATACTCTACCCATTTAGACATTTCTTCCACCGTACCACTTCCTACATTACCAGTGATATAAGGATCAGCTTTGAGCATGCTGCAGAGCTCCAAAAACTCATGCGTACCAAAACTATTGTCTTCGGTTACATTACCCCAATTGGTATTGATCATCTTGGGTCTTTGTGTGCGAGGACCAATCCCGTCTCTCCAATGGTATTCATCTGCAAAACAGCCACCTGGCCAACGCAGGTTAGGGATTTGTATTTTCTTCAAAGCGTCCACAATGTCCAGTCTGATTCTACCCTGATTTTTAATATTGGAATTTTCACCCACCCAAAAACCGTCATAAATACATCTTCCCAAGTGTTCTGAAAAATGGCCGTAAATATGTTTGCTAATCACGGTATTGGCATTGAAAGCGTCTACTTGTAATTTAACATTGGTTTGAGCAAAACCATTCAATAGCATTAATTGGCAAACAATTGCCAATAAGAGCATTTTGATTGTTGAATTGTATTTCATGATTGATTTTTGACTTTTGAATGTTGAATATCTATGTTCATTTTACTTTCTCTTTTATTTTTCCACTCTTCACTTTCTACATCTTCACTTTTCACTCTTCACTCTTCACTTTCTTCACTTTTCACTTCTTACCAAGCTAAGCCCCATTAACCCAATAACCACATCATTGGCAATGGTTTCTAATTCTATAGACTGCAATGTCTTTTGATTGTTTAAAGGCAGGTCCAATACTGTTGCTGCACCTCCGCTAATGGGTTTACCATTAAATGGTTTGATTGACTGATCGTATACAGATACTACTTTTCCTGTTTTCAAATGAATCCGAATGGGCTTGGGTGCATTGGTTTGAAATGCATATCCATCATCCAAATAGTCCTGATCAATGGGCCACCAATTCTCTGGATTTTTTAATTCCAAACTATCAACTGTACCATCTGTATACTTAATCCTCACTACCCCATTCACCATTCTGGATTGCATGGGATTGGTAGAACCCGCCATCAATAAATATGCATGAGAGGCAGAACCCTGCAATGGAATTTGTTTTTTGTGCGGATAATTATCCCACTGAGAAGTAAATAGAATATTGTTTTTCAAAGTATCACTAGGACTACTAAACTGTATTCCCTGTTGAAATTGAATAGTACCAGTAGTTGCTACATTTTTTCTAAAACCACTATCACTAATATTGGCCGTTCTGAGTGGGTAAGTCCATTCTCCAATACCTTGGGTTGGTAATTGTAAAGTTGGCACATTGGGTCTAGGACTCAGGTATTGGGTTCTGAAAATCTGATTTACTTTGTTGTTAAAATAAGGACTCAGGTTCACGGTTTCCAAACGGCCTTTCAAAGGCTGGTCCATATTCCAATTCAAGATCTGCTGGGCAACCTGTTGACCATTCCATTGAACCAAGATTTGATTGGAGCCCGGAACAAGTTCAGATACAGGAATCAATTTAGTTTCCGTAGTTGATTGAGCTGGCAAGTGCATGGGTGATGATTTTCCATTCACCCAAACTTGCGCATCAACTGCTGTTAATCCATTGTTGCTGATTTGATAGGCTACTTGATTTCTTTGTTCTTGACCAACAGCAGTAATCATTACTGGAGCCACTACCATTAAATCAATGGGCTGCCACCATGTTACACTTCCTAATTGCAATTGTAAAAAGATGCTATGCAAACCCGGCATGGCAGCAATGGTGCCTTGAATGCTTTTACCATCATGTTTGCTATTTGTTAAGACAGACTGTGGGTCTTTTATTGACTTAATGGTAGCGTTTGCTATAGTTAAAGACCATGGATTACCAGTTGCCGTTTTTTGTTCTTGAATTACTGGCAAATTGGCTTGTTTTTTCCATTGAATCACAATATTGTAAGACTTGTCATATACAGCTTTGATCTCAATCATTGGCCTACCAACAGCACTTGCGTCATTTACCCATTTACTTGGTTTTCCATTCACCAATACAGATACATTTTCAGCAGCTTCTGCGGGCAGTTTTAACAAAAGATCCATCTTGGCTACAAACTTATTCTGAATCAGGTATTGGTCTGTAAGTCCTTTTCTTGTGAAAGAAAAATCAATATCTGGTAGTACAATACTTGCCTTATCCCATTGTTTGGGAAATCCTGGTCTGATCAATAATTGATGATCAAGCGCTTTAGGTGTAATCCCATACAATCCTTCTACCAAGGACCTTGCAGTCATAGCAACAGGATCAGCAAAATCCCGATAAGTCTCCCCTCTAATGGCATCATAAAAAGAAACCTGTACTAGGTTGCCTGCACTATTACCCAAGTACATACTTTCTATCAATGCTGATTTCCATAATTGAAAAGCATTTTCCTTTTCACCTGTTTGCCATTGCGCCAATGCAGTATGCAATACTTCTGCCATGGCTACCACATTCAAACTCCAGATATAGGGCATCCAGTTAGATGTAGACACGGTGAACAAGCCATTTTCCAATTGCTTTGCTCTTACTGGGATATGAGGAATTTGGTTGTCTATGAATTTAGAACTTTGATAAGCCTGAAAAGGATCCGGCACTTCAGAATCCACACTATGATAAACCGTCCACAAAGCAGCTGCTTCATGTAATAATTGGTTACCCAATAAATCCTTGAATTCTGCATACCAACCTTTTTTAGAAAGCCATAATTTTTCATTCATGGCTTTTAAAATTTTATTGGCTTCCTGCGCATAACTACTTCCATCTTTATGAAGAATAGTAGCAATTTTAGCAGCCATTACATTAGCCCAATAATTATAGGCAGAACTATGGGCAACCCCACCTCCACTATATTGCAAAGCATCACTGGCCCAAATGGCGGCATAAGAATCATAGAGCCCATCACCATCCATATCAAAATTTCTTTTTTCCCAATCCAAATGTCTTTGTAATAGTGGCCAAGATTCTCTTGCATAAGCCGTATCACCCGTCCATTGCAAATGCCTTAACAAACCATCTATATACACTAGGTTCATATCATAATGGTGTGCTTTAAAATCGCCATTGGGATTTCTAGAAATATAACCACTAGAAAAAACCGCATTTCCCAAACGTTCTTTTTGTCTGGCCGAATGCAAAACCGTATCTGCTTCAATTGGACCAGAAAGTGGTTGGGTCATTTGAGAAAGCGCGTAACTGCTAAAATGCAATCTGGCCCTATCGTGCCAACCAAGTACATCACCCACATAAGGACCTCTCCAACCATTGAGTCGCATACGCCAACCAATGGAGCCGTGTAAATAAGAAGGCGATTCCCAAATAGCATCGGCAGCAATGCCCAATACCCCACCCAGTGTATTCAAATAAGGATCTGGGGTTTGGATCTTGATTCTATTAGCCAGTGCTAATCTGGCTGTTTCCGCTTTTGTGGCAGCAAGTTCTAATGCTTGTTGATTAGATATAGTAATGGATTTGGGCTGATACAGACAAAGCAAATTGGCTTGCGCCGATGTCACAGACCAAGAAGCCAATACCAAGGGTGTTTTGCTGGGCTTGCTTGCCAACAATTGAAGTGGATTTTCTTGTTGTGTAGCATCTGCTATTTGAATAACTGCATTGGCAGGAAATAATCCATTGATATTTTGTTCAGGACCTGCTTTCTTGGGAGTTTCTTTGTTTAAATGATTGATTTCATAACGCTCTTCTTCAGAAAGCACCACACCTGTTCCATAAACCAAATTAAACCCGTTCTCTTTGAGTTGATAGCGATTGTCAGCACAAGCTGCTGCATTCAAATAAAATCCAGATTCAGGATCCACATTCATTTCTCCATCCCTGCTAAATTTCTTTCCATTGGCTCCACCATAAGCAGAAACAATTTTTAATCCTGCTGGTACTTGATCAAACTGTGTACGAACCACCAAACCTTCACCTTCTCCCAGCGCCCAAATTTGCAATTCCATTTTTCCCTTACCCAGTAGCGAATCTTGAATTTGATAGATCATGGATCCGGATCTGTAAATGGCTTTGATAGACTGGGCTTGAATGAGCCATTTGGATTGTCCGTTCAAGACCAGCCCAAATTTCAGGTTTCCTCCCATGCCAGGCATATACATGGCAAATTCTGGAAGATCTCCTGCCTCTACCCTAAAAGCCGTATTGGTACCATAAAGGGCCCTTGTAAAACGTTTGTTTCCATTTTGAATAACAATATCATTGCCCTCAGGATGATACCTGATTTCTCTTGGCTTATCATGCCAAAATTTCATGGGCTCCTGAGATTTTAAATCAGATACCCCAATTAATAGAACTAAGCAACTAATAGATGAAATTATTTTGTGTAACATGTTCAAGCTTTTAAACAGCAGCAATTAGGGTTTTAATGGATTCAAAGATTGAATGGGAATCAGTTGAACCGTTCCACTCAAACCTGAAGCCTTGGGTAACCAATTACTAGCATCAAACAATCCGTTGGCGTTTCTATTCTGAGCCAATCTTGCAGGAAAATTGGTATTGTTAAATTTCTTCCAAACCACTTTTCTTTTTTCCAAATCAATAATCCTATTGGCCATGCTATTGGCTACTTGAATCTCTAATTTGTTTTCAGCTTTCAAAACTGATGCGTCAATTTTCAATTGAAATACAGGACCAATCAAACTTGCAAGCTTGACCCCATTCAAAATAATATCAGCTGATTCTTTCACCTGACCCAAAGACAATACATATTGTTTGGCATTTCCCGTTGGTTTCTTGAAGCTAGTAGTATAAGCCGCCGTACCAGAAAAATATTGGTAACTGGTATCAATACTGGTCCAATCTTGCAGTGTAGCAAGTTGTTTTGGTGCAGGAAGTACTGGACCACCTTTTAAAAAGTTCAAGGTCCAAGAACCATTCAATTCAATAGGATTACCCGCTGTTTGATAATAGGGATAAGCAGTTGCAGTAATTGTTTCTTTGGCGGTTTGCAATAAGATGCTTTCATCCTTGGCTAATTGTAGATAAACCTCCCAATCACCACTAGCAGACTTGCGGGTACTGGGTTTTCCAATTGCATCATTCATGGGATTAAAGCAAATACTGTTTTGCAAATTACTATTCACGGGATACCACCCTTCCATGGATTTCCCAGAACGATTAGCAATAAAATACAATTGACCTGTTCCACGTTTTGCTCTAATAAATTCCAAGCCTTGGTGCACCATGGACTCTTTTCTAATAGCTGCTAATGCTAACATAGCTATTAGGTTATCACTCATATAAATCACGCCCTTTCCAAGAACCGCTTTTTTTACATTGGGGTTGCTAGTTGCTTCAAAATGAAGCTTTGCCAACATTTGATCATACGCTGCTTTGTTGGCGGCATATCCACCCAAGCCCGGAATATCTTTAGGCAAATGTTTAAAAGCTACAATAGTGGCACCATTTTCTGCTAAGGCCCAAATCTTTTTCAAACTTTCTAATTGCATAAAGGCTGTAGCTGGCAAAACAATGGTTTGGTATTTGGCCGTGCCAGAAAGAATTTCTTTACCACCTGTTTTTAATTGAGCAATTTGTCTATCAGAAATATAGTCAAAGGAATAACCATTTTCCTGCATAGTGGTTCCAGCAATTTCAAATGGGGTTCCGTTGAATTCTGGTTTCATTCCGTCAAAATGCCATAGATAATCCCTACCCGCTAATTGATACTTATCATAAATAGGAAAATACAAGAGAATATCATTATCTGGCTTACTATCTTGTAACAATGATTGGGTTCTTGCTACATAATGGTTTAGTGCTGGAAACTGCTGCCAGAAAGGATTTGCTTGTGTAAATTCTACGGCAGCATAAAACAAATATCCGGGCCAGGTATCAGAAGGTGGAGAATAACTGGTACCATGATAAATAATATGATTTACGCCTCCAATAAAATAGGTGTCCAATGCTTTTTTAACATCAGACAATGTAGAAACAAAATGTTCATTTAACCAAGTAGCACTTTCTGCTGAAGTAAGTTTTTTACCCATCACATGAGAAGTAGAAGAGGCAAATTTGATGCGCAATAATTCCGTTCCCTCAATTTCAGGAATATCTACTACCCCATACAAATCCAAGGTATTGGCTGGTGAGCCGTGCGATTGATTTCTAACAATTTTCTTTTTGCCTGCGGCCCATTTTTTCCACTCTCCTGTAAATTGTTCCAAGATTAATTCATCAATAGTCATTCTATAATCACAAAGCACGCGTAGGTCTCTTTCTGTCTTTTCTTTTTTGGTCAATGCAATTAGTTCTTGCGCCAAATCATAGCCTCTTCTTTTTTTAAATTCTTCTAAAAAATGGGGTGTGTAATTTGATTGACCGCGTGCATCATCTACTTCATAACTATCATTAAAGAATCCCCGCAAATTACTAAGGTCATGACCTTTAAAAGCTTCGTCAAACTTAGAGAGATAATGATCAAGTGCTGATTTAGAAAAGTGGTCTATCACATTTCCTTCTCCACCAGGAGCGGCCCTTTCTACTTGTTTTCCGTGTTGACCCATAAAGAGTCCAATCAGGGTCCAATTGCCTGGAGGGGCCACCCAGTCTAGGTTTCCGTCCTTATCCACTTTTGAAGTCAGGTCCAAACTTCCACCAGTATCGGCGTAAGCCATTAAGCGTTGTAAGGGAAGCCAAATTTTAAAACGCACTTGATCTAAAGACAAAGCCTGCATATTGGTATTGGCAGAAAGGGGGTGTTTGATTTCTGATAAATCCCGGGGTTTGTAATTTTCAGTTCTCACCAAGGGCTCTTGTTGCAATACCACTTTATCTTTCAATCGCTCTCCAGCTTTTAACTGATAGCGGGTGAATTGCATATTCTTACTGGCGTCCTCTTCTCCTACCCAAGGACCACCAAAAGGCCAACCAGTTGCATTGGCTAAATCAATTCCCAGATCCAATCTTTTACCCTCGGCCAATGTGTGGTCAAACACACCCATCCACTCTTTTGACAAAAATGGTATCCATTTTGCATCATTACCTGTAACGCCATAAATAGGTGTGATTTCCAAACCACCCAAACCAGCTTTTTGATAATCCTGCATTACTGTAGTCAAGTCTTTGTTGTTGACTTCACTACCCAACCACCACCATCTTGTCCATGGTTTATTGGTTTGTGTAATAACGGGCCACTTGGTTTGAGCCATAGCAGGAACTGCCAAAACAAGGGATATCATAACAATAAAAAGGAATCTCCAAATACGGGTTGGGGCAATAGGTTGGCAGGCTAAACTTTTCATAAGCAAATCAATCGTGTTTAAAACCAAAACGGCTATCCGAATAAAGTGCAAAAGTTAAAGCCAACTTATCTTCCATGCATCCTGTTCAATCCTGTTAGACCATGGAAAACTGCCTTATTTTACGCTAAACTTATACACCGTTTGGGTACTATAGGTTTTACCAGGCAATAAAACGGTACTGGCAAAGCTTTTTTGATTAGGTGCGTCAGGAAAATGCTGGGTTTCTAGACAAAAAGCAGACCTAAAAGCATAGGGCTTTCCTTGTTTACCCACAAGACTTCCATCTAAGAAATTACCACCATAAAACTGGATGCCTGGCTCTAAGGTTAGTACTTCCATTTGGATACCGGTGCTTGGTGCGTAAACAGTTGCGGCGGTTTGCAAACCTGGAGCAGCTGTTCTATTCAAAGCAAAATTGTGGTCATAGCCATTGCCATTGATGATTTGAATGTCTTTTGATCCAAGACTATCGCCAATGGCATGGGCTTTGGTAAAATCAAAAGCGGTTCCCTTTACTGTAGCCAAAACACCTGTAGGAATCAGGGTGCTATCAACTGGGGTAAAATGATCCGCATTTATTTGAAGCAAATGATCATTAATGGTAGCTGCACCTGCACCATTCAAATTAAAATAAGCATGGTTGGTCAAATTCACCACCGTTGCTTTATCCGTAGTTGCGGTATAATCTATTTGAAGTGCATTTTCGTCTGTTAAAGTATAAACCACTTTAGCAGTTAGATTACCAGTATATCCTTCTTCTCCATCCTTAGAGATATACTGTAATTCTAGGTGTTGTGCATCTATTAGTTTGGCATCCCAAACTTGGTTGTGAAAGCCTTTGGGACCACCATGCAAACTATTGGGTGCATTGTTAATGGGTAATTGATAGGTCTTGCCTTCTAATTGAAAACTTCCCTTGGCAATTCTATTGCCGTAACGGCCTATCAATGCGCCAAAATAGGCCTCATTATTGTGTAAATAATGATTTAAGCTATCGTAGCCCAATACAATATCCGTGGGCTTTCCAGCCTTATCAGGCACCATAAAACTGACAATCCTTCCACCAAAATTGGTGATGGAAATTTTGAGTCCGTTCTTATTAGACAACTCATATAATTCCACTTGCTTTTCGTCTACTTTTTGGGCATAAGACCCTTTGTTGGGCACCAATACACTGTCAGTTTTTTCTGTTTTGGAAGCTTCAGGATTGGCGCATCCAACAAGAACAGTAAAGCCAAGTATGGCTAAGGCGGCAAAGCAATGTTTCATGATAAAATGGTTTAGTTATTGATTAAACTGGTGCCATCACCAATGGCTACAATATACGATTTCAAATCTTGTTCAAACCTGTTTTTAAAAGCCAGGGCAGCCCCAGCTATAAAATGCGCTACCTCGGCATCCTTGACCAAATTAATGGTACAGCCCCCAAATCCACCACCCATCATTCTAGCGCCAATAACAGCCGATTGGGTCTTGGCGTAGTCAGCTAAAAAATCCAATTCACTACAACTCACTTCATATTCCAGACTCAGACCCTTATGTGTTTCAAACATTTTCAAACCAAATGCAGCAATATCTCCAGCCACCAAATCCTGGCAACCTGCTTGCAATCTGGCAATCTCTCCTACAATGAATTTACAGCGTTGATACACTTTAATATCGCCCCCGGCTAAAATGCTTTCAACCATGTCCATACTTGCATCTCGCAAACTTTTCACATCTGGATATTGTTTAGCAATGGCTGCTACACCTGCTTCACATTCCAATCTTCTAGTGTTGTATTCTGTAGATGCCAAACTATGTTTCACACAGGTATCCAATAAGACAATTTGAAAACCATCTTGGTGAAAAGGCATATAATGATATTCTAAAGAACGGCAGTCTAATTGAATCACAGCATCCTGTTTTCCAAACATGCTGGCAAACATATCCATGATGCCACATTGTAAACCCACAAATTCGTTTTCTGCTTTTTGCGCCAAACGCACCATGTCTAATTTTGAAATCCCCAATTCAAATAATTCATTCAGTGCAAATATGGTAGCACACTCCACCGCTGCAGAAGAAGAAAGACCTGCACCAAGGGGCACATCCCCTGCCACCACTGCATTAAAGCCGCCAATGCGATATCCATTTTTTTTGAGTTGATCCGCAATCCCCAACAAATAATTAGGCCATTGTAAGTTAGATGGTTCTAAACTTTCAAGACTAGCTTCTATAGACTGGTCTAAGTCTGCAGCAGTTAAACAAATAGTATCATCTACTCTTTTGCCTACGGCGATATAGATGGCTTTGTCAATGGCGGCGGGTAAAACAAATCCAAGATTGTAATCAGTGTGCTCTCCAATAAGGTTGATTCTACCAGGAGACTTAACCAAGAGTTGGTGCTGGCCAAATTGTTTGGCGTACTGTGTTTGCACCAAAAGGGAGCAGTTGTTTTTTTCAGACATACAAGCAATTTATGGAAACTTCTAAAAAATTGAGCCGAGGCACGCCTCAGCTCAATTTCTGAATCTGCTAATCTTACTTACTTACTCACTCAAAATATTATGTAAAACAGCAGTACAAATCTAGGTGATTTTGATATTAAATGTACTTTTTACACTTATTTTTTAACTTTTTTACAAATTCATGGCAAAAAAGCACCAAATTCCGTTTCAAGAAGTTAAATTGTTTTCCATTGCTATGCCAAAGTATCAAAAACAAACACGCTTTCTAGTTGCTGTAGACTGTATCATATTCGGTTTTGACGGCACAGAATTAAAATTACTCCTAGTTCAAAGGGGACTAGAGCCCGAAAAAGGTAAATGGAGTCTAATTGGAAGTTTTATCCGAGAAGAAGAAGATTTTGAAAAAGGTGCCAACCGGATCCTGAACGATATGACTGGATTGGAAGGTGTTTACCTTGAACAATTACACGCTTTTGGAAAACCTGACAGGGACCCTATTGAAAGAACCATTTCAGTAGCCTATTTTGCGCTGATTGATATTCACCAATATGAAAGACAATTGAATGATGATTATCACGCAGAGTGGTTTCCCATCAAAGACGCACCCAGACTCATTTTTGATCATGAACAAATGGTAGAAATGGCCAAGAAAAGACTGCGTTATAAAGCAGCATTTCACCCCATTTTATTTGAGCTCTTACCTGAGAAATTTACAGTACCACAATTACAAAACTTGTACGAGGGAATCTTTGATACGGTTTTTGACAAAAGGAATTTCAGCCGTAAAATTCAGTCTACCAAGCTCCTGGTCAAACAAAAAGACAAGGACAAAGAGAACAGTAAAAAAGGAGCTTATTACTATAAATTAGACAAGCGGAGGTATGCAGCTAATTTTCATGCCTTCCTCAATTTTATTCCCAACCCAGATAATATCAAATAAGCCAGCAATAAAATTTGCTTTTCTGACTTAATAAGTGTTAATTTGACACGAATACAAAATCGATTGATTCATGCCCGAGAAAAAATATGCCATAGGTGTTGATTTTGGAACAGACTCTGTACGTTCTATTATTGTAGACACCAGCACAGGAACAGAAATGGCTGCTTCCATATTTCATTATCCACGTTGGAAAGCAGGTTTATACTGTAATTCATCTGCCAATCAGTTCAGACAACATCCCTTAGATTATATAGAAGGACTAGAAGCCACCATTAAAGAATGTGTCGCAAAATGTGGCCCAGCAATAGCTGCAGCTGTTTGTGGCATTGGTGTTGACACCACAGGTTCCACTCCAGTTGCTGTAGACAAATCGGGTACTCCCCTAGCAATGCATCCAGCATTTGCAGAGAATCCAAACGCCATGTTTGTACTTTGGAAAGACCATAGTTCTGTGAATGAAGCAGCTGCCATTAATGAGCACGCCAAAAAATTTGATGCCAATTATCTACAATTTGTAGGAGGCATTTATTCTTCAGAATGGTTCTGGTCTAAACTCTTGCACATACTTCGCGTAGACGAACAAGTAAGAGCAGCTTGCCATTCTTGGGTAGAGCACTGTGATTGGATTCCTTTCTTACTCACGGGCCAAACAGAACTTGCTCAAATGAAACGTGGGGTTTGTGCAGCAGGACACAAGGGTTTATGGTCAGCCGCATTTGGAGGTTATCCACCCAATGATTTTTTTTCAAGCCTAGACCCTTTGTTAGATGGCTATACCGCATCATTGGGAGTAGACACTTATACTTCAGATCAATCCGCAGGAAACCTATCGCCCGAATGGGCCATTAAATTAGGACTTCCTGCAACTACCATAGTTGCTGTTGGTGCATTTGACGCGCATATGGGCGCCGTGGGTGGACAAATTGAACCATACCATTTAAGCAAGGTCATGGGTACTTCTACTTGCGATATGTTGGTAGCACCAAGGTCAGATATGGAACAGATCTTAGTGAAAGGGATCTGTGGCCAAGTAGACGGCTCTGTTTTACCAGGCATGATTGGACTAGAAGCGGGTCAATCTGCCTTTGGCGATAGCTATGCTTGGTTTAAAAAATTCTTGCTTGGACCATCAGAACAAATCATTGGTAATAGTCAATTAATAGACGCAAGTACTAAGGCAAAACTGCTAGAAGAGCTCTCTGCCAATATGATTGTGGAACTCACCAAATCCGCTGCAGCATTGCCTTTAAAAGATACAGACCCGCTTGCCTTAGATTGGCTAAATGGGAGAAGAACACCAGATGCCAACCAATTATTAAAAGCAGGATTTAGTGGATTAAATCTTTCAACAGATGCTGCTGCTGTGTTCAAAGCCATTGTAGAAGCAACCTGTTTTGGTGCCAAAGCCATTGTTGACCGCTTTGTACAAGAGGGCGTTCCTATCAAGGGTTTGATTGGTTTGGGTGGTGTTGCCAAAAGATCTCCGTATATTATGCAGGTAATGAGTAACGTGATGCAAATGCCCATTAGAATTCATAAAAGTGAACAAACCTGTGCACTAGGTGCTGCCATGTTTGCAGCAACTGCAGCACATGTGTTTGAAAACCTAGAACAAGCCATGCAATCAATGGGTCAAGGTTTTGACGCTACTTATTATCCAGTTACAAGTACTGCTCATTATTACCAAACCAGAATGAAAGCCTATCACAGACTAGGGGCTTTCTTAGAAACCCAATACCAATGAGTTATTACCAAGACATAAAAGAAGCTGCTTACGAGGCCAATATGCAATTACCCAAACTTGGTTTGGTATTGTTCACTTTTGGCAATGTAAGTGTTGCTGATCAAGAAAAACACGTGTTTGCCATTAAGCCAAGTGGTGTTCCATATGAAGAACTTACTGTAGACAATATGGTGGTGCTAGATTTTGAAAATAATATTTTGGAAGGCAGTCTAAGACCATCTTCTGATACCAAGACACATGCTTTGTTGTACAAACAGTGGGCATCTATTGGAAGCATTGTACATACCCATAGCACATATGCAACAGCTTGGGCACAAGCACAAAGACCTATTCCCATTTTTGGCACTACGCATGCAGATCATTTAACTACCGATGTGCCTTGCGCACCACCCATGTCTGATGACATGATTGAGGGAGATTATGAACACGAAACAGGATGGCAGATCATTCGCCATTTTGAATTACTGGGCATCAATCACCAAGAAGTAGAAATGGTATTGGTGGGCAACCACGCTCCATTTACCTGGGGCAAGAATGCACAAAAAGCCGTGTACAATGCAGCAGTCTTAGAAGAAGTTGCAAGAATGGCCATGTTCACAGAACAAATTAATCCAAATGCGCCTAGGTTAAAAGATACTTTGATTAAAAAACATTTTGAAAGAAAGCACGGTGCAGGTGCTTACTACGGACAATAACCATTACAAACCCTTTTAAAAAAAAGATATGATTGATTTAAAAAAACTGGAAGTCTGGTTTATTACAGGAAGCCAGGACTTGTATGGAGAAAATACTTTGCTACAAGTAGCGGAAAATTCTAAAACCATTGCTAGCTATTTGAATGAATCTTCTGAAATACCGGTAAGCATTGTATACAAGCCTACGGTAAAAACGGCAGAAGAAATTAATGCGGTGATGCAAGATGCCAACAATGCCACTAATTGTATTGGGGTAATGACTTGGATGCATACTTTCTCTCCCGCTAAAATGTGGATTACAGGGCTTAAGATTTTAAGAAAACCCCTACTCCATTTTCATACCCAATTTAACCGAGACATTCCTTGGTCTACCATTGACATGGATTTCATGAACCTCAACCAGAGTGCGCATGGAGACCGTGAATTTGGTTTTATGATGACGCGTATGCGCATCAATAGAAAAGTAGTAGTAGGTCATTGGCAAGACGTAGAGTCATTGAAAAAAATCAATGGCTGGATGCGTGCCGCTGCAGGTTGGCATGATTGGCAGGGCGCCAAGTTCTGCCGTTTTGGAGACAATATGCGCAATGTAGCTGTAACCGAAGGAGACAAGGTAGAAGCTGAAATGAAATTTGGTTATTCCGTGAATACTTTTGGTGTAGGTGATTTGGTAAAAGTGGTGAATGCTGTTTCAGAAGAAGCCATTGATGAACTAGTTGGTATTTATGAAAACGAATATACCCTAGTACCTGCTTTGCAAAAAGGTGGTGATCAACACCAGTCTTTGAGAGAAGCAGCAAGAATTGAAATAGGTATTGAGACCTTTTTGAAAAATGGCGGATTCAAAGGATTCACCACCACTTTTGAAGACCTACACGGATTGGTACAATTACCAGGTATAGCTGCACAACGTTTAATGACTAAGGGTTATGGTTTTGCAGGTGAAGGAGATTGGAAAACAGCAGCACTAGTTCGCGCTATGAAAGTGATGGGTTCAGGCTTAAAAGGAGGCAATAGTTTTATGGAAGACTATACCTATCATTTTAATCCAGACAACCGCATGGTTTTGGGATCACATATGTTAGAAATCTGCGAGTCTATTGCAGACGCAAAACCCAGTTGCGAAATTCATGCACTAGGTATTGGCGGCAAAGCCGATCCGGTAAGACTGGTATTTAATTCAGGACCTGGACCAGCTTTAAATGCATCTATTGTAGACATGGGAAATAGATTCCGTTTATTGGTGAATGAAGTAATGGCGGTAACACCATTTAACCAATTACCCAATTTACCGGTTGCACGCGTTTTATGGAAACCCTACCCCAATATGCATACCGGTTGTGCCGCGTGGATCTTGGCTGGAGGTGCACACCATACCTGTTATAGTCAAAACCTAAGTCCAGAAAACTTGGAAGACTTTGCAGAAATGGCTGGTATTGAATACTTACTCATTGGCAAAGACACGCAGCTCTACCAATTCAAAAACGAATTACGCTGGAACGAAGTTGCTTACAAATAGTTGCACATAAACCACACAAACAAATACAAAAAAACGATTGTACATGAACAGTAAACTGGTTAACATTGACTACATCATCTTCCTGATTTACTTCTTAATAGTAGCGGGTTATGGTTATTGGATCTATCAAAGGAAAAAGAAAGGGAGCATGGATACCAAGGACTTTTTCTTGGCTGAGGGATCCCTTACATGGTGGGCCATTGGAGCTTCTTTAATTGCTTCCAATATTTCTGCCGAGCAATTTATTGGCATGAGTGGAAATGGATTTTTTGTAGGTATTGCAGTAGCCGCATATGAGTGGTTGGCAGCTATTTCACTCATCATTATTGCCATTTGGTTTATGCCGGTATACCTGAAGAATAAAATCTTCACCATGCCACAGTTCCTGAAAACCAGGTACAATGAATCAGTGAGTTTGGTGATGACCATTTTCTGGTTATTCCTGTACATTTTTGTGAATCTTACTTCTATCATGTTCTTGGGTGCTACTGCCATCAATAACCTAACAGGTGGTACCAATCTACACTTAGTCATGTTGCTATTAGCTGTGTTTGCTATTGTAATTACACTGGGTGGTATGAAAGTAATTGGTTACACCGATATTATTCAAGTAGCTGTTTTGATCATTGGTGGATTGGCTACTACCTATATTGCCTTGACCCTAGTAAGTGAGAAATTTGGTTTGGGTAAAGACGCTCTTGCTGGTTTTAACCAACTCTTGATTCAAGCACCTGATCACTTTCACATGATCTTAGACAAACCCACAGCCGCAACACCACAGGCTGAGATTGATAAATATTTGATCTTACCAGGTATTGCCATGTATTTTGCTGGTCAATGGATTGTAAACCTAAACTATTGGGGTTGTAACCAATACATTACTCAACGTGCCTTGGGTGCTGATTTGAAAACAGCCAGAACAGGAATTCTGTTTGCAGGTTTCTTAAAACTCTTGATGCCTGTGATTGTGATGTTGCCTGGTATTGCCGCTTATGTTTTGTACAAGAATGGTTCTTTACAACAAGAGATGAATGCAGGTGGTAAGTTCCTTACGGATAATGCCTACTCTTCTATCTTGGGCTTCTTACCCAATGGATTAAAAGGTTTGTCACTTGCCGCATTAACTGCTGCTATTGTGGCTAGTTTGGCCGGTAAAGCCAATAGTATTTCTACCATCTTTACTTTAGACATTTACAAGAAATATATTAAGACCGATGCTAGCGAAAAGCAAATGGTTTGGATTGGTAGAATTACCATCCTAGCTGCTATGTTGCTTTCTATCATCTTTACTTGGGACGATTTGCTGGGTATTGGCGGAGAAGGTGGATTTACCTTTATCCAAAAATATACAGGCTTAATTAGCCCGGGTGTATTTGCTATGTTTATCCTTGGTTTTTTCTGGAAACGCACCACTGCTTCTGCAGCCATTGTAGGTTTGATTACAGGATTCTTATTGGCCTTGTTCTTTAACAACTATGCGCCTGCCGTATTGGGTAATGAAACCATTTTGTATACAGCCTTCCCTAACGGAAAAGGTGGATTTGAAATTCCTTTCTTAATTGGAATGGGATGGTCATTCTTCTTTACCATGGTTGCCATGATTGCCGTAAGCTTTGCAACTGGACCAAAAGAAAATCCAAAAGCTTTTGTTCTGGACAAGACCATGTTCAAATTGGCACCCAATCATATTGCCATGATAGTGGTAACGCTAATTATCATCACGCTTTTATATGCTAGGTTCTGGTAAACCTAGTCATGAATCAATACAAAAATGCCCCCCGATAAATCGAGGGGCATTTTTTATGTACTTATAAGTTTAGAAGGTTATTGCATTTTTACTTTAATGACCACAAAACTACTAGCAGGCAATTCATAATCCAGCTTATTCTTTTTGAAGACTATGTTGGAAGTTTTAGGAGCTACCAACATGGGTTGATCAATACTATTGATAGCCGTGGGATCTGGACTGTTTAACAGAATCAGTTCTGCTTGAAGCATCATTTTTTTAATCCCCTCTAATTGTAATTGTGTTTGCTTGGCAGACAAAGAAACGTTAACCAATTTGATGATTAGCTCATTGGCAACAGTATCTACAACAGATGATGCATACAAACTATCCTGACCAGCAATAACGGCTTTGTTCCAACTTGTTTCAACGGCTTTATGTCCCTTGTTTACAGAATAGAGTTTTTGTACATGGTATTCAGGTGTACCATAAGATTGCAGGTTATCTACCCAAATTAAATCAGGTGCCCATTGCCAAGCATCCAAATGCGCAAACAAAGGCGCATAAGAAGCTAAGTTTACTACGTCTGCATTGCGCTCCAAACCCGTCATAAACGCGGCTTCACTTAAAGCAGACTGCCAATTGTTTTTCTTGTTCCCAGAAATCCCATCTGCATGAGAAGCATATTCTCCCGCCATCACTTTAGAACCCGTTCTTGGAAAAGTATCATAGCGTTTGGCATTCTGTAAAAACCAATCCCTGTTTCTATAAAAATGCTCGTCAATAATATCGGCATTCATACCGCGCAGCTCTTTGTTCAAATATTCATAACGCGCACCAGATGGATCCGTTCCAGAACTGGTGACTAAATTGATTGCTGGATATTTGGCTTTAATTGCTTTTTGAAAATGGGCTAAGCGTTCTATATATTGTGGCCCCCAGTTCTCATTTCCAATACCCAAAAATTTCAGATTAAAAGGCGCAGGATGCCCCATGGCTGCACGCTTGACACCCCAGGTAGTAGTGACTGCCCCATTGGCAAATTCAATCAAATCAAGGGCATCTTGCACATAGGGATCTAACTGATCTAATTGTACAAACTCGGCAGAGTTAAACTGACAAGCCATGCCACAATTCAAAATGGGCAGTGGAGCAGCGCCAATATCTTCTGCCAACTGAAAATATTCAAAGAAACCTAGACCAAAGGTTTGAAAATAATCAGGTGCATTTCTATTGGAGAATTCAAAATTCCAGCGATTAATAATGAGCTGCCTGTCTTCAATAGGACCAATGGTTTTTTTCCATTGATAACGCTGAGACAAATCAAAACCCTCTACTATACATCCACCCGGAAAACGAATAAATCCGGGTTTCATATCGGCCAATAATTGAATCATATCGGCGCGCATACCGCCTGGTCTTTTCTTCCAAGTATCTTCCGGAAACAAAGAAACCATATCTAGGTCAATAGTTCCCTTTCCTTCCAACCAAATACGGCACTGACCCTTTTTCTCGTTGGCCGTAGCAACTAAATGAATGGATTGTTTGGTAAAATCTGCACTGGGTTGAATGGCCAAAACCGTTGACCCTATCTGATTGTTCTTGGCGTCTAAAAGTTCTATATGCAATTTTAATCCAGTGGCAGCAGTTCTGCTTTGAACAGAGAAATCATAGCCATTTTTCTCCTTGATGCCCATGCCCCTAAAACCTTCGTTCACTAGAGCAATTGGCGCTTGATTGTCTATACCAGATTTAACCCGCAAAAACCTAGGATTGGGAAGGTTCTCCCCTGCTCTATTCAAAACAGTAACAGCCCCTTCAACAAATGGTTTTTGTTCAACTTTCCATCCCATCAATGGTTTGAAAAATTCAAAAGATCGATTCTTGATCAGCTCTGCATAAATACCCCCATCAGCACCAAAATTAATGTCTTCAAAAAACACGCCCCACATAGTGGGTTCAATTGTTGCAACAGTTTTATTGGCGTTGATCACAATATTTCTAGGAGCCTGAGCCAAAGCTGCAAAACCCATTAAAAACAAACAGGCCCCAGTGGTAAAAAATTGTTTCATGTATTTGATTTGAATCTTAAATATGAATCAAACTATCAATGTTGAGTTCCTGATAGTCTTTGATAAAACAAACAATATTGTCATATTGCGCAAACTCTTCCGCTTCATGCATGGTAGTAATGACCACGCATTTCATACCCGCTAATTTGGCGGCTTCTACGCCTTTGGGGGCGTCTTCAAACACAAGACATTCCTGGGGCAATACGCCTAATTCTTCCGCACCTTTTAAATAGGTTTCAGGATCTGGTTTGCTATTGACCACATCATCTGCACTTACAATGGAAGGAAAATAATGTCTTAGGTTTAGCCCGTCTAAAACAAAATTGATATTAAAAGGAATGGCAGCTGAGCCAATACCCATCTTGATTCCACGTTCAGTAGCTTTTTCTAAAAATTGATCCAAGCCATAAATCAATTGTAAAATTGGACGGTATTCCGCTTGGTACCTTTTCTCTTTCTCAACTGAAAGGGTATCCATTTCTGTTTGGGTAAATTTATCAGGACCAAATACCCTGATCAATAGTTCTGTATTCTTGCCATACATATGGCTTTTCACCTGATCCCAACTAAGATTGGCACCAAGGTCATCGTTCAAAATATGAAACCATGCTTTGTTGTGATACTGCATATCATCAATCATGGTTCCGTTTAGGTCAAATAAAAAAGCTTTAATAGGTAAAGACATTCCGAATATTGGTTTAATGATTTGCGAATCTACTGTATGGGTTGGAAATAATTTAAAGAAGCAAAAGCTTATTGAAAAGACTTCCAAGCACGAATAATAAAATCGGCAATGCCATCAGGTTGTTCAATGGTAACATGGTGACCATTTTGTTCCTGTTTACCCCTAGTCATTGGGTAAATAGTAACAGGACCACCTAGTTTAATATAGGCATCCGCAATGACCAATGCATTTTCTTCCATAGGAGTCAATGCATCTTTTAGACCAAAACTAAAATAGAGTGGCACTTTTTGTTCTGCTAATTTTTGCAAATTATCTTTTGGATTATCGCCATAGGCCAATGCTTGTTCTTCCGTAAAACCATAGGCAGCCAATAACTGTTTCCACTGATCAGGAGAAGCACCCACACCTTTCATTTTCCCACCAGGCCAACTCTTAATGTCTGCAACAGGATTCTCTGAATAAATACAGGATACCCTATCAGGATATAATTTGGCCCAAGCAAATTCACAAAGAGAACCGCGAACAGCACCAGAGAGCGCAGGCTTGGTAGACAGTTTTTTTTCTTTGACCAAGACCTGATAAAACTTGTCCCAGATTTTCATCAAATCTGGTTGACCATATAATGCTTTGTTGTTGATATTGATAAAGCCAATATGGAATCCTTTGGTTACCAAAATGCTATCAATCTCCACGTGAAATTCCGGAGAATAAGTACGCCATAACCAAGGATTTCCCGGCATGGGTTTTTCAGGAACCACTATATACGCAGCAGCAGTATCTACTTTAAAAGATTGCTTTTTAAAACCATGCCAGTTCTCGTTGGATGTTTGACTATGAGCAACAATAGTAAATGCAAATAGCAATAGCATCAAAGACAGAAATGGTATTTTATATTTTGGTAAGTTCATAGCGTTGGTTCTTGTTGGTCTTGAATTCAATTAAATAATAACCTTCTGTTGTTTTTATATTTTTGATGGTTGCGCCTTTTACTGCAACTGGCACTTGGGTGCGAATCCTACAAATACCTCCTTGCAAAGAAGTAATGGTAGCCGTAGTTAATTGATTGGCCTTCCATTGAATGGCTACTTCAAAACCACCCCTTGCTTTTAATCCCTTGATGGTACCTGAAGACCAAACCGTTGGTACAGCAGGCAATAAATGCAATTCACCCAAATGACTTTGTAACAATAATTCAGTGATACCAGCAGTAGCTCCAAAATTTCCATCAATCTGAAAAGGAGGATGCGCGTCAAATAAATTGGCATATGAACCGCCACCCTTAGAATAATTAGTATTGGTAGTACTTACATATCTCAAAATATTGCGCAACAAAGAATAAGCATGATCCCCATCCAATAAGCGAGCCCAGAAATTAATCTTCCAAGCCAGGCTCCAACCCGTGCCTTCATCACCACGTAATTCCAACGTTTTCTTTGCCGCATTGGCAAAGGCTGGCGTGAAAATGGGTGAGATCTGATTACTAGGATGCAGGGCAAATAACTGAGACACATGACGATGGTGTGGCTCTACGTCTTCCCAATCCTTGAACCATTCTTGTAAGTTGCCTTTTTTTCCAATCTGCAGAGGAAAGAGTTTGGAATATCTTTCTTTCAATGCTGTCAGAAACGCAGCATCCTTGTCTCCCACAATAGCAGCTGCTGCAAGAGTATTAGCAAACAAATCTCTGATAATGGCCATATCCATGGTAGTAGCAACCGATACATCACCAGGATTTCCCTTATCATCTATAAACTGATTTTCGGGAGAAACAGCAGGCATGGTTACCCAAAATCCTGCACTGTCTTTAACCATCCAATCCATGCTAAATTGCGCAGCACCTTTCATGAGTGAATAGTTGCGCGCCAAGAAATTTTTATCTAATGTAAATTGATAGTGCTCCCATAAATGCTGGCTCAACCAATTGGCACCCATGGCCCAGTTGGCCCATTTAGGATCTCCCCTACCAAAGTCACCCACCGGATTGGACAATGCCCAGATATCGGTATTGTGATGCGCCACCCAGCCACTCATGCCATAAAATTCTTTGGCCGTTCTTGCACCCGTGACAGAAATATCTTTAATGAGTTTGAAAAGAGGCTCGTGCATTTCAGAAAGATTGGTCATCTCTGCAGGCCAATAATTCATCTGTGTATTAATATTGATGGTATAGTTAGAACTCCAAGGTGCTTTTAATTCTTTGTTCCAAATGCCTTGCAAATTGGCTGCGGTTCCACCTGGTCTTGAACTTGAAATGAGCAAGTACCTACCATAGTGAAAATACAGGCTTTCTAATGCAGGATCCTCCGCTCCGTTGAAGTAGCCAATCAATCGTTGGTTGGTGGGCTTTTTGGCATTCTCTGTTTCCTTACCATCATTCAAACTAAAGCTAACACGGTTAAAATATTTTTGATAATCACTTAAATGCGCCTGCAATAATTGATCATAGCTTTTTCCTTGGGCTTTTGCAAACCAGCCTGCGGCGATGGCATTCTCATCCAAACCTTGACTATTGGGACATTTGTCAAAACCATTAAAACTTGTAGCAGCGCTAATCAGCACTAATACTTCTGTTGCATTGGAAACATTGATGCCAACGGTATCTGTTTGTACTTGACCATCTTTGTTAAGCACTTTGATTCTATAGTCAAAGCGCATGCCATTACAGGAGCTTGAATCCTGATAAGAAATAGAAGGATTTTTGTAACGCACATAACTAGGGTAATTCATACTTGGTGCCTTCCCCTTAATGCCCATTTCTGCTGCCCCATAAGTAATTGGACGATGCTCTAAAATAGATTGTGGGTGTAGCATCAAGTTCAGGGTACCCGCTTTATTGGCACTAATGCGCATGACCATTAATTGATTGGGAGCAGAAACAAACAGTTCTCTTTTGTATTGAACCCCATCAATGGTATAGCTTGTAGTGCTAACCGCCTTATCAATATCTAATGAGCGCTGGTATTGACTTACAAGGGTGTCCTTGAATATTTGTTTGATTTTTAAATCGCCCAAGGGCATATAACTTTCTGAATAAAGCCCCTGCATTTTCTTGGTCAAGGCTTCTGCTTTTTTATAATCGCCTTGATTTAATGCTGCACGCACCAAGGGCAAAACATCTTTAGCCCCAGGATTCACATTGTTCTTAACGGGACCACCTGACCAAAGGGTGGATTCATTTAATTGCAACAATTCTTCTTTCACACCTCCAAAAACCATGGCACCTAATCTGCCATTACCAAGTGGTAGGGCTTCTGTCCAGGTTTTGGCTGGTTCTTGGTACCAAAGCTGGTGAGGCTGGGCCGATGCTGATAAACATAAAAACAAAGCAATCAGTACGGGAACTGTTTTTTGATACATGGAAGCAAGATTTAAGGCAATCAATTTAAGGATTAATCCTTTTAAAGCCATCCTGTTCCATATTATAAAACCCCACCCGATTATACAGCTTGATTATTGCAATTGCTTGGTTTCATGCAAGTCAGGGATCTCAACGTCTTTGAATCCTTTTCTTTCTAATCGCTTAGCAAAATCCTGCTGAACCTCATATTCACCATGCACCAAAAACAACTGTCTTACCGTAGCGGCATTTTGACAACTAATAAATTGACAGAGGTCATCATAATCTCCATGTGCACTCATACTTCTCATAGAACCAATCTCTGCTTTTACTTCAAATTCTTCTCCAAAAATTCGCACTTCCTTGTCACCATGCATAAGTCTGCCACCCAGTGACCTTGGCTCACAATAACCCACCATTAAAATGGTATTTTTCTCATTCCCAATATTGTTCATGATATGGTGTTTCACACGTCCAGCATCGGCCATACCGCTGGCCGATATAATCACACAGGGTTGTTCCAAGAAATTCAATCCCTTACTCTCATCTACTGTTTTTACATAATTAAGTCCTTCAAAATCAAATGGATCATCATCATGTTCCATTACTTTTTGTATGCGTTTATTAAAATATTGTGGATAGCTTTTGATCACTTCGGTGGCTTCTCTGCTCAATGGGCTATCAACATAAATTGGCAGTTTGGGTAAGCGTTTTTCTAAGGAAAGTTGGTTTAAGTCATAGAGAATTTCTTGGGTTCTTCCCACAGAAAAAGCTGGGATAATCAATTTTCCTTTTTTAACGCTACAAGTATGCTGCACCCACTTGAGTAGATTGTCTGGTGTACTATACACTTCATCGTGCAATTTATTGCCATAAGTACTTTCCAATAACAAATAATCTACTGCTGGAAAATTGGCGGGAGATCGTAGAATTACATCGCGATAGCGACCAACGTCACCACTAAAACAAATACTAGTGGTCTTGCCCTTTTCAGAGATTTTTAAAGTCACTGCAGCACTACCAATAATATGACCAGCGTCTGTAAACATGATTTCAACGCCAGCAATAATAGAATGCCATTGACCATATTCTACGGTTTCAAATAAGGTCATGGCCAAAGCCACATCATCTAATGAATACAAGGGTTCATACAAAGGAAGCCCTTGTTTTGCCCTTCGTTTATTGATAAACTTGGTATCTGCTCTTTGAATTTCCGCTGAGTCTTCTAATAAAATAGCCGCCAGATCTTTGGTAGCTGGGGTGCAAAAAATCTGTCCCCTAAATCCTTCAGAGACTAGCTTTGGAATCAATCCTGAATGGTCAATATGTGCATGTGATAAAACCAATACATCCACTTCAGATGCAACAAAACCAAAATCCCTATTATAAGAATCCGTTTCCTTACCCATGCCCTGAAACATACCACAATCCAATAAAATTCTTTTTTCCTCATCGGTTACCAATAAATGTTTAGAACCGGTGACCGTTCTGGCGGCGCCATGAAAACTGATTGTCATGATAGCAATATTAAAGGTTAGTTGATGATTGTTTATTTGGCTTTAAAACTCCAGGTAAGCCAAAATTCTGAAACCGTTTCTCCTGCTTCATTTTTGCCTATGGAATAACATTGGATGGTTTGCCCTTGTCCTGTTTGTGTTGCTGCTTCTACAGCATTGGCAATGGCCAATCCATCTTCACAATAAAAGGAGATTTTACCTACCGCCTTTTTATGAAATTTGGCTTCCATACCCACTACCAACATACTTACTGGGGGATTTCTTTGATACAATTGTCCAAATGCCAGAAGCCCCGTACTCATTTCTGCTGCCATGGATTGAACAGCAAAATACATAGACCTAAAGGGGTTTTGGTTAAGCCATTTGTGCTTTACAGATATCACAGCCCCTTGAGAAGAAAGATCCTGTACCCTCAAACCAGCTATCAATGCTGATGGCAGTTTTTGCAGGAGAAAGAACCTGAATTTCACAGGATGCAAAATGATTTTTTGAAAATTTTCAAATTTGGGATTCACAACGCTGAATTTTACTGTTTATCAATGGCAACTATACAAGCTACTGCATTTTTATCTGCAACATTGGTTTCAAAAGACATAATCTTACCATCACTGGTAAAGCGAATGCCTCCAATGCTTTCTCTTTTAACTGCTTTGTTAACGGCTGCTTCAAAACCCAAAGACTGATATTGGTTTACAGCCTTGTTTAAATCAAATACATTCATAGGTTCCTTACTCATCACTACTGCCATATAATCCTTGTTGCCAATACTATCGGCCATCAGTTTCATCCCTTTTGGAAACAACCGATAACCAGTGATACCGCAATAGGGAGAGAACTTGGTTTTTGTAGGATCATCCTTGCTGGGATAAGGAAACAACACATAACTACTACCATCGGTTTCCATACCCAAGACATAGATATAGCAATCCGTATTGTTTTTGACTTCTATTTTAAAGCCTGTTCCTTTTGAAATAGGACTAGATGTTTCAAATAGATTTCCTGCAGCTAGTTTAAGGGGCAAATATGCCTTGGTATTGGCGTCTACTAAACCAATGCTACAGCTCAAATTTTCCACAACAGCATCCCCTGTTTTTTGAAGTGGATTAAGCCCATATGCTTCTCTTACAAATCTTCTAAAGTCTTTGTACTTAACCCAAGCCACTCCGTTGATACCCCAATCAGATCCCCATGAATTCATGATCTGAAATGCACCACCTTCTTTTCTATCGTCATAACCAATCACGCAAATAGCATGACCTCCAAAACCCATCATGGTATAGTCATCGCTATTGGGTTCCCAAACTTCCTTGCCCGCCATTTCTTGCATAAAAGATCCACCAACCATCATTCCTATCACCACGGGTGCATCCTTGGCCAAATGTTCTTTAATAGCGTGCAAATTCAAACCCCTAGTACTTTCCCCATCGGTCAATCTATTAAAGCCCTTCATTCTAAATTGCTGGGCGGCTTGTTTGAGTGAACCATCTGGTTGACGGCTACAATCATTTTCATCATAAGGAAACTCATTAAAGGGAACAGCTCCTACCTGTGTCATGTTTTCCATGGCACGAATAATATAACTACCCTGGCATCCGCTAAGTCCAATTTGATTGTATAAAAAAGAAGGACTAAAAGCCAGTTGATTAGGGTCTTCTCCTGTGCTTACTGCCTGTAAGATGGTTCTGGCACCATAAGCACTACTCCAAGCCACACAAGAACCCTGATGGCCTTGATTCAAACGCTTGGGAGCATATTTTAATAAGGATACAGCTTCCGGTAATTCGTTTTTGGATTCATCCAATCCCTCATAGACTTGGGCTTTGTCAAATTCTTTGGGGTCAAGGATTCCACCCGTGGCTAGCTGTGCAACTTCTTGCATACTGCTCATGCCATTACAACCATCCTTCAAATAAACAAATCCAGCAATGGCTAGAACCACCAACAACAAAGCTGGTTTGCGAAATAGTAAACCAATGATGAGTGGAAGTAGGTTGAACAAACCACCACCACCGCCTCTTCCGGAGTTTCCACCTCCGCCACTACCATCATCATTATTGTCCTGATCATTGGGATCATCCACCATTCTTATGGGCATAACAAGTTATTTGTACACTAAATGTAACAAGTAGTTATTGCTGTAAAAAATTTTAGCAGGGTATTTGGCAATAGTTTACAAGAGTATAGCAGCTAGGGCATAATCGGCCAATAAAATAAGAATACAGCTCACCACTACAGCACTGGTACTTGCCCTACCAATTTCTAATGATCCTCCTTTTACGTTATACCCATAATAGGCTGGTACCGAACTAAGTATAAAGGCAAATGTATATGACTTGTACAATGCAAAATTAATATTGAATAAGTTCAGGTTTTGCCTTAAACCCGCATCAAATATATCATTAGCCAAAATGCCAGACATAGCACCTGCGGTTCTTCCTCCCCAGATCCCCAATACAGCAGAAATCACAATCAAACAAGGAATCACAACTAATGCTGCCAAGATCTTTGGGAAGATTAAATAGTTCTTTGAATTGATGCCCATAATTTCTAACGCGTCAATCTGCTCACTAATCCGCATATTCCCCAGTTCACTGGCAATCTTACTACCAACCACTCCAGCCAATACAATGCTCAATACAGTAGGAGATAATTCCAAAATCATACTATCTCTAACAATCTGTGCAATAGTAGATAAGGGTACCAAGGGACTCACCAACTGGTAAGCTGTTTGTACGGTGGTTACCGCACCTAGGAAGATAGAAATGATGACCACAATGGGCAATGCGCCAATGCCTATTTCTACACACTGGTGCATGAATTCCTTCCAGTACATGCGCCAGTTTTCAGGCTTGGTGAACATGCCTTTCAGCATCAATAAAAAAGTTCCAAAGTGGGTGAAAAAATTCATGATTTATTTTTTTCTTTTTTTCAAGCGTTTCCACCAACTACTGGTTTGAACGGCTTCTTCAATATTGCCCTTGCATTTTAATTGCGCATCTACCACGGCAACAATTGCCATATTGATAATATTGCGCACACTACTACCCAATTGCAATACGTGTACAGGCTTTTTCAATCCCAATAAAATAGGTCCAATGGCGTCTGCACCACCTACTTCTTTCAAGAGATTATAGGTTACGTTGCCCGATGTTAAGTTAGGGAACATGAGCACATTTACTTCCTCATCTACCAACTCACTAAAGGGATAATTGTCTTTTAAAATTTCTTTGTTAAACGCCAGGCTACCTTGCATTTCACCATCAACAATCAAGGAAGGATTTCTTTGTTTTAGAATCTTTGTTGCCTGAGCTACCAGTCTTGCTTCTGGTGAATCACTGCTACCAAAATTACTATAGCTCAACATGGCAATTCTTGGTGTTAGGTTAAATGTGCGTACTTCCTTGGCCACCATCATAGTAATATCTGCCAACTCTTCCGCAGTAGGATTAAAGTTCACGGTAGTATCTGCCAAGAACAATGGACCTTTCTTGGTTAATAACAAATACATACCCGCAATTTTCTTCACCCCTTCTTCTGTACCTACAATTTGTAATGCAGGTCTAATGGCTTCTGCATAGTTTTTGGTTAATCCAGAAAGCATGGCATCAGCATCACCGTTTTCTACCATCATACATCCATAATGGTTGCGGTCTTTCATCAATTTCTTGCTCTCATAAGCATTGATTCCCTTGCGTTGACGCTTCTTGAAAAACAGGTTACCATAGAATTCACGTTTCTCTTCATTTTCGTCACTACGTGGATCAATAATGGGCAAGTCAGTTAAATCAATATTGTTTTGTTCCGCTATGCGATTGATCTTGATAGGATCACCCAATAAAATTGGATAGGCAATACCCTCATCATAGATAATGCTAGCCGCTTTAAGAATTTTTTGGTTATCGGCTTCTGCAAATACCAAGCGCTTAGGACCTTTTCTTGCTTTATTACCAATTACACGCATAAGCTGGTTATCCAGACCCAAGCGTTTGTTCAGTTCTACTGCATAAGCTTCCCAATTGTGGATGCTTTTTTGTGCCACACCAGATTCCATAGCAGCTTTGGCTACAGCAGGTGCTACTGCTGCCAACAATCTTGGATCCAGTGGTTTTGGAATAATATATTCTGGACCAAAGCTCATGCTTTGTTGGTTATAAGCCATGTTCACAATATCGGGAACCGCTGTCTTTGCCAAATCGGCCAATGCCCTTACAGCAGCCAGTTTCATGGCTTCATTAATTTGCTTGGCGCGCACGTCTAAAGCCCCACGGAAAATATATGGGAAGCCCAATACATTGTTCACCTGATTGGGATAATCCGTTCTTCCAGTAGCCATAATAATATCCTTTCTTACAGCAGCTGCATCCGGATAAGTAATTTCTGGATCAGGGTTGGCCATGGCAAACACTATGGGATTTTTAGCCATAGACTTAACCATATCTTGGCTAACCACATTACCCACACTAAGACCCAAGAAAACGTCTGCATCCTTCATGGCTTTTTCCAAAGTCCAGTCAGATTTTTTAACCGCAAATTTTTCTCTAATGGGGCCTAAATCTGTTCTACCAATATGCAAAACACCATCCTTATCAAAAACTATAAAGTTTTCATAACGAGCGCCTAGTGCAACATATAACTGAATGCAAGCCATGGCTGCTGCTCCAGCACCATTGATCACAAACTTTACTTTCTCAATTTTCTTTTTCTGCAATTCCAATGCATTGAGCATGGCGGCACTACTGATAATAGCAGTTCCGTGTTGGTCATCATGCATCACCGGAATATTCATCTGCTCTTTTAACTGCTGCTCAATATAAAAGCATTCAGGAGCTTTAATATCTTCTAAATTGATGCCACCAAAAGTGGGCTCCAATGATTTGACAATTTGAACAAATTTCTCTGGATCCTTCTCGTTGATCTCAATATCAAATACATCAATATCTGCAAAGATTTTGAAGAGTACGGCCTTTCCTTCCATCACTGGTTTACTGGCATCAGGTCCAATATCGCCCAAGCCCAATACGGCTGTACCATTACTAATCACACCAACCAAATTTCCTTTGGCGGTATATTTATAAACGTCTTCTGGGTTTTTGAAAATTTCTTTACAAGGCTCTGCTACTCCTGGGCTATAAGCCAAACTCAAATCTCGCTGTGTCTTGGCTTCCTTGGTAGGAACCACTTCTATTTTACCTGGCCTGCCATTGGCATGATATTCCAACGCTTGCTCTCTTCTTAAATCGGCGTGTTTAGACATACTTATTTTTTAGTGACCAATTTTTGCATTTGCACCCAACCAAGCCATAATCCCAATGCCCGTTTCAATAGCATTCTCGTCAATGTCAAATTTGGGGGTATGCACATTATGAATGATTCCCTTTGCTTCATTTCTAACACCAAGTCTGAAAAAGCAACCGGGAATCTGTTGCGTATAATATCCAAAATCTTCTGCACCCATTCTCATCTCTGTTTCTTCAACCTGTTCCTTACCCATATAGGTTTCTGCTAGCTGCCAATTGGCACCAGTAAATGCAGGATCATTATCCACCGTAGGATAACCAATGTCAATTAACAGATCAATCTCTCCACCCATGGACTCCACCAAACCTATGGCCTGTTTGGTTATCAGCTCATGCGCTTTAAAACGCCAAGCTTCATCCATGGCCCTAAATGTTCCTTTTAGTTTTACTTCACTAGGAATTACATTAGTAGTATGACCACCCTGAATAGAACAGATAGACAATACCGATGGTGAAAGTGGATTATTATTTCTAGAAATGATTTGCTGTAAGCTCACAATCAATTGTGATGCAATCAAGATTGTATCTGCTGTTAAATGAGGAGCAGCCGCATGGCCGCCCTTACCCTTAATGGTTATATAAATTTCATCGGCGCTAGCCATCACCCTTCCCTTTCTAAAACTCAATTTTCCAACAGGCAATCCGGGATGAACGTGTAAGGCAATGATGCCGCTGGGCGATGGGTTTTGTAAAGCACCATCTCTAATCATAAAACTTGCCCCCCCTGGATTTTTTTCTTCGCCAGGTTGAAACAATAGTTTCACAGTTCCAGACCATTGGTCTTTTGTTTCTTGTAAAATTTTGGCAGCACCCAATAAAATACTGGTATGTACATCATGCCCACAGGCATGCATCACACCTTCATTCACGCTGCAATAAGGTACTTGATTTTCTTCTTGAATTTGCAAGGCATCCATATCTGCTCTAAGTGCCATCACCCTGCTTGATGGATCCTTCCCTTCAATTATTGCTACTAAACCAGTAGTAGCTTTTTGTTCAAAACCAATTCCCATAACACGGAGTTGTTCTTGTACAAATAAACTGGTTTCAAATTCTTGGTAACTCAATTCTGGGTGGGCGTGCAAATGCCTTCTGACTGCAATAAATTCTGCAGCATACGCTTTTGCTAACGACTGTATGGTGTTTAATAGTTCCATTCAATTTAGTTGGTCATATTTTCCTCTTCTTCCTTAGTAGGCGTATAGTCAATGGCGTCTTCAACAATAAATACTCCAGTAGGATAATATTTACTCACTAGGTTTCTAAACTTTTCTGCATCAGCTTTCTTTAAAAAATTACCAATGCGCACTTTGAAATTAGGGGATTGAAACAATGCATAAGATTTCTGATCCGGAAAACGCGTCAATAAATCAGACTTTACTTTAAATGCCATATCTCTATTAGAAGTACTAACTACCTGTACCCTAAAGCCCTTATACTGACCAGAACTGGTGAGCATACTAGCATGTTTGTTAATCTGATTTTGCTTGGCCGTTAACTGGTCCATTCTAGGGTCTTTTTTTACAATGACCGTATCATTGGCCATTGCTATTAATCCAGAAAAAATGGCAACCAATAAAAAAAATAAATAGTTAGGGTTCTTCATATTTTAATTGACTATAGTATGCAATAGTCTTACAAGTTAAATTAATATCCTGAATCTTGCACAGGCGTACCAGAAACAATGGCCACACCGGCACTGCAACCCAAACGAGTGGCCCCGGCATCAATCAATTGCTTGGCAAAAGCGTAGTCCCTAATGCCTCCAGATGCTTTAATCTGAACCTGTGCGGGCAAATGGGCTCTAAACAGGGCAACGTCTTCTACTGATGCCCCTTTTTCTGCATAGCCCGTGGAAGTTTTCAAAAAATCAATACCAGCCGCTCCATAAATATCGCAACAGGCAATGATTTCTTCCTTGGTTAATACCCCCGATTCAATGATCACTTTAATGGTCTTACCCTTAGAACGGATAATGGGCATAATATGGTTGATCTCATTGGCTATATAAGTAAAATCCTTATTCTTGATAGCAGAAATATTACAAACCATATCTAGTTCATCTACCCCATCTACCATGGCCAAAACTATTTCTGCAATCTTGGCTTCTACCGCACTATATCCAAAAGGAAAACCAATCACGGTAGCCACTTTAACAGGAGAACCTGCGGTAAGTGCTTTGGCCTGTTTGATAAAATTGGGTGGTACACAAACCGCCGCAAACCCATACTGAATAGCTTCAGCACAAAGCTTGTCAATATCAGCCACTAGCGTGGTTGGCTTTAGAATAGTATGGTCAATAAAATGGTTCAGTTTCATAGAAAACCTTTGAAGCGCAAAGGTAAACAAAGCAACCCTTACAAACTCATAAAATACCCAATTCAGGGTATTCAAAAAAAGGGGACAAATATTTGTTTTGTAATAAAAAGTACAAGATGAATCAGAAAAAATTTCCTTTGAGTATTCTCCTTCTTTTTTGCAGTCTTACCCTACTAGCACAAAAGACAAAATTATCAGATAATGGCAGATTGGATATTAGTATAGGAATTGCCAATCCTAAAGCAGAAGCCACATTTGGACAGTTCTATAAATCAAAAGGTATAAAACCAAGAATCACCCTAGAATACGGCCTGATTGGTCTCCCCTATAGCAAACAATTACACGCAAGGGTGGCTGCCATTGCCGGCCTAGAACCAGGTTCTTTTACCAATAAGACCACACTGCTCACAGAAGCCAAAATGACCAACAAGCCATTAGGGGGCAGATTCTATCCATTTGCGCTGCGCAATGGTTTAGACGGTGTTAAATGGAATAGAGTAGGCTATTTTGTAGATGAAGCGCTATTAGGTGCGCTTTGGTTTTTAAATGGGTTCTATTTGGAAGGAGGCGTTTCTCCTGGAGTAACTATTAAAGAAGAAGGCTACGCCGATGTTAGCAGGTCACCCAATTTCACAGGATGGGGTATTGCACTCTATGATTTTGCACCAGAAAATAAACTGCGTTTCAAATTCAATTTTGGCACCAGAAAATACAAATGGACCAATGCCAGCAATACCAGTTCAGAAATCAAATCTTTCTGTGTAGACTTTGGCCTAAGCTACCGTCTCTAATTACTAGATCCCTTCCCTATTCAATATAAAAATGCCCCGAGTTCGGGGCATTTTTATATCAATCTATTTGAACTTTTCTTTTCTTCCCATTCTTCACTCTTATCTCTTCACTCTTCACTTTCTTCTTCCTCTCTTCACTCTTATCTCTTCACTCTTAACTTTCCTTTCCGTGACAAGCCTTAAACTTCTTTCCACTTCCACAAGGACAAGGATCATTACGACCAATCTTTGGTCCAACTTGAACAGGTTGTTGTTTCACCGTTTCAGAAGGATCAATATAGTCATTGTCATGACCAGCTGCATCCAATTCTTCTTTCTGGGTGCGCATTCTACTCAAATCTGTCTTTTGTGCGCGGCCTTCTTTTACATTATCTCCATCATTTAAAGGAATAGCTGAATGACAAAGGAATTGAACAATTTCACGATTCACTTCACCATCCATTTTCTTGAATAGGTCAAATGCTTCCATTTTATAAATCACCAATGGATCTTTCTGTTCATAAGTAGCGGTTTGCACACTTTGTTTGAGGTCATCCATAGAACGCAAATGCTCTTTCCAAGAATCATCAATAAAGCCAAGGGTAATAGTGCGCTCTAGTGCATTTAATAATTCCATTCCACCTGAATTGATGGTCTTGTCCATAGAAGCCAACACATTCATCATCCTACGGCCATCGGTAAATGGAACAATCACGTTTTCAATATGGTTACCCTGTTGCAAACGAATATTCTTAAACACTGGAATGCTCTGTGCAGCTAGATCCGCTTTTTTGCGTTCGTAATTTTCTACCGCCTCATTGTACAATCTCTCCGTTAATTGTAGTTCACTAGTTTTAGCAAGTTCATCTGCAGAGATTTTAGAATCAATCCCAAAATTCACAATCACTGCCAAACGGAATCCTTCGTGGTCATTTTGTTCTTTAAATGAATTCACCAAGCCTTCAGCAACAGTATAGAAAGCATTGTCTAAGTCAAGTGCCAAGCGCTCTCCAAACAAAGCGTGGTTCCGTTTGCTATAGATTACGGTACGTTGCTTGTTCATTACATCGTCATATTCCAACAAACGCTTACGGATTCCAAAGTTGTTTTCTTCTACTTTCTTTTGAGCCCTTTCAATAGACTTGGTAATCATGCTGTGTTGAATTACTTCGCCTTCTTTATAACCGGCAAAGTCCATCACTTTGGCAATACGCTCACTACCAAACATGCGCATCAAATCATCTTCCAAAGACACAAAGAACAAAGTAGATCCCGGATCACCCTGACGTCCAGCACGTCCACGTAACTGTCTGTCAACGCGTCTTGATTCGTGGCGTTCTGTACCCAAGATGGCCAAACCACCTGCTTCTTTAACGCCAGGTCCTAGCTTAATATCGG
>JBEAPC010000095.1:0-3269 GCA_041164585.1 Bacteroidota bacterium | reverse complement strand
AAACCATGGCGGGGATAAAGAATACCAAAACAAAACCAATCAATTGTATATAGATGGCGTGCAAGTTTTTATCATCTACTGTAAATGCGTGTAACGATGTATCTGATAAAATACCACTCCTGGTTAGGAAGGTAGAATACAGAATCAAGGTAAAACTGATGATATAAAAAAAATAAGTAGTCTTAAGTGAGTAACCTGAGTTTTTGTAGACCATATTTACGTGCAAACCAGCCACCAAAGTTAACCAAGGTACCAAGGACGCATTTTCAACTGGATCCCAAGCCCAATAACCACCAAAAGACAAACTTTCATAAGCCCATGCAGCGCCCATCATGATTCCCAAGCCCAAAATGGCTGCAGAAAAACTGGCCCATGGAATTACGGGTTTTACCCAATCATGGCGTTTGTTCATCAACCCTGCAAATGCATAGGCAAATGGTACAATGGTTGATGCAAAACCCAGGAACAATACTGGTGGATGTATCACCATCCAATAGTTTTGTAACAAAGTATTTAAATCATTTCCCTCATAAACCCTTGGTAATTGCAAGTAGTCTGGATTGGTAAAAATGGGCAAATCTGGCATACTATTGCGCCATAGAATAAAAGGATCGTTACCAATTTTGGCTCCAAATACATAGACACCTAATAACATGGTGCCAATACAAAACTGGGCTACATTCAAAACAAACATGGTACCTGCTTCCCAGTCTTTTGACTTCCAAATCAAGACCCATCCTAACACACAATGCCAAACACTCCATAATAAAAAACTACCGGATTGGTCTTCCCAGATACAACTCAATAAGTATTTACTAGGTAAGGAACGGGAAGAGTGGTTCCAAGCAAAGAAATATTCGTGGTAGTGATTAGAGATAATATAGACAATCAATCCAAAAATGCTAAACACAGAAACGGTTTCTACAAAAAACGCGCCCCTAGCCATTTTAATCCAGCTGGTTTTTTCCGTAGAATCGCCCAAGCGATTAGCCATAAAATAAGCAATGGTGGCCATCAGGGATGCCACCAAGGATAATAAAGTCAGTAAATGGCCAATCTGGCCGGGCAATAAGTGTTCACCTATATATTTCATGTATATCTATTCAGTCTATGGGTAATGAGAAAACTGGAATGGCTTATTTGCCGGTATTCCTTACGGCATTTTTGGCCGCATTGGGGTCATCTTTATACTTTGATGGACATTTTAATAAAATGTCTTTACAGTCAAAATGATCACCTTGTACCCTTCCTTTTAACACCAATCTTTCACTTTTTTCCATATCAGTGGGTTTATTGTTGTGATAAACCACTTTAATACTGTTACCAAGCGTGTCAATAGCCGTAAAACTCAAATAGTTGGGATTCTTGGCGGCATCGTATTCTACCGGGAACTGTTTGTCTACTTTGGCAATTAAGTTAACAAACTTGCCTTCTTTCTGCTTGGCAGAAGAGATGGTCTCATAGGTTGTCAAATCTCCGGTATAGCTAATCAAGACTACAATACTGGCAGCAATCAACACTAAAATGACAATGTGGGTCTTTTTCATTTATTCTGTTTTCAGGAGCAAAAGTAGTCCAAAATCCCACACACAAAGATGATGTTTGTCAGGCTTTGTTGTTAAAACTGTAAAGCTTCTACAAAAGCCCCTATTTTGTGCTATTTAAGGCAAACTAAATTGGCAGAATCTATAAAATGAAGGTAATTTGCAAAGCGTTTCAAGCTAAAAGCCATGCCTCATTTAGATCAGTTCAACCCTAATACGGTTGGCAATCCCAATAACAACATTTTTGGTCTGCCTTCTAATGAAGCAGAATCTTTATTGGTGGTACTTCCAGTTCCATGGGAAGTAACCGTGAGTTATGGTGCTGGAACATCTAGGGCGCCTGAACACGTTTTCAAAGCCAGTATACAAGTTGACCTCTTTAACAAAGACGTGCATGATGGTTGGAAAACGGGGTTCTTTATGCGTGAAATAGACAAGAAATTGTTGCTAAAAAGTGATTACCTAAGAAAAGAAGCCGAATTATACATTGATTATATTTCAAAGGGAGAAAAAGTAGAAGACAATAAATTCATGACCAAGTCTCTCAAAGACATTAATGAGGGCGGGGCATACATGAATGATTGGGTTTATCAGCATAGTAAAGAATTATTAGAAAAGGGCAAATTAGTTGCCTTATTGGGCGGTGACCATAGTATCTCTCTGGGATATCTTAAAGCATTGGCAGAAAAACATGGTCAGTTTGGGGTATTACAAATTGATGCGCACTGTGACCTTAGAAAGCAATATGAAAGCTTCCTGTATTCACATGCTTCTATCATGTACAATGCCCTTCAAGAAGTTCCCCATTTGGCCAAACTGGTTCAGGTGGGTGTGCGAGATTTTTGTGATGAGGAGTGGGAATTGGTATGTAATAGCCAAGGCCGAGTAGTTACTTATTTTGACCAAAGTATTAAGGAAAGACAATACGAGGGTGAAACCTGGAAATCCATTTCTGATGAAATCATTGGTCAATTACCCCAAAAAGTATACCTCAGTTTTGACATTGATGGATTGGACAGAAAATACTGCCCCAATACTGGAACACCAGTTCAGGGTGGTTTTGAAACAGAAGAAATACTTTATTTGGTTAAAAAGATTTTGGATAGTGGGCGTCAGTTGATTGGCTTTGATTTGGTAGAATTAGGCGTAGGTCAAAATGACTGGGACAGTAATGTAGGCGCCCATTTACTCTGGCGTCTTTGTAATTTAATGGTCAAATCACCAGCAGTTTAGCATAATAAGGATGAAACTATACCCATACGTCATTGAATTAAAAAGACCTTCTTATAGACTAATTGATTTTATTAGTCAACTCTTGCTATTGATCAGTTTGAGCGCCTTTACCTATGCCTTATTTGAAGGATTACCCGTGAATAAAATAGCCATTTATTTTTCTGCTGCAGGCATTATTGGCTGGTGGATCTATTGTCTGATTCAGAATAGAAAAGAACAGATTCCTTATTACCGTTGGGGTATATTTCTAGCTTGTTTGGGTTGGTGGTACTTACCCAAAGGAGGATGGATCTGTGCTGTTTATGTTTTAGCAGGTTTCTTTGAAAAACAGGCCAAATTTCCGGAGGAATTGGCTTTTGACCAAGATGAAATTGTTGTCAATAGTTTGCCAAAAAAACATATTTATTGGGAGGAATTAACCAATGTAGTCATTAAAGATGGCTTGCTGACTATTGACTTTAAGAACAACAAATTGCTTCAAAAAGAAATACA
>JBEAPC010000094.1:0-9112 GCA_041164585.1 Bacteroidota bacterium | reverse complement strand
AACATACTCAATAAAAAAGCACCAAGATGATTGGTGCTTTTTTTATGTCTTTATTGAACAGCATTTTTAGTCTTCAAATCTACTGGCGCTGATTTCTTCTTCGGTTAAACCAGCATCGGCTAAGTCTGCTTCTCTGTTGTCATTCCACTCTACAATAAAATTGTTTCTACCCTCACCAACCATCATCTTCATGAATTTTTGTTGGGTCAATTCTAAGATGGAGAGAAATAAGAAAATGGCGTGGATCTTGTCTTCGCAATCTTCAAATACTTTTTCAAATGCAACCGTTTTCTCTTTTTGTACAAAAGTGAGCATATAGTCACGGCTGCCTTCCATGGTATGGTTGTAGCGTACCACCGTATGCACGGGTTTATTCTGTCTTTCTTGAACGCGAAGCATCACTTTTTCAAAAGCCTTCATCAGCTTGAAGAGTGTGATATTCTGGATCTCAGTGCCTTCTGACGCTTCTTCTCCAATCTCGGCAATTTCACGGTGTAGGTTACCACGTTTTACCATGAGCATTCGCACCGCTTCCATTTCAGCCATTTGAGTGGCTGCTTCTTTAAAGCGTTTGTATTCCAAGATCTTGTCTATTAATTCCTGTCTTGGATCAATTTCATTTCCAGAGGAATCCACTTCTTTTCTAGGCAACAAGAGTCTGGCCTTGATGCGCATGAGCGTAGACACAAAAAGAATGAACTCACTACTCAATTCAATATTGAGCTTCTCACCCTGGTGAATAAAATCCAAAAAGTCATTGATGATCTTGGTAATAGGAATATTATAAATATCCAACTCGTCCCTTTCAATAAAGAAAAGTAAGAGGTCAAAAGGACCTTCAAACTGGTCGAGTTTGATTTGATAATTTGCGGTAGCCAATGGGAAATGTTTAATTGCAAAGAAACTAAAACAGCTGCAAAACAGCAGCTGTTTTAGGAATAGTTATCCACTAAATAGGGGCTTATTTTTTCAAGGCGTCCCTGATTTCAATCAATAATTGGTCTGTACTAGAAGGAGCTGGAGGCGCAACAGGGGCTTCTTCTTCTTTCTTCTTCAGTTTGTTAATGGCTTTGATAACCAAGAATACGGCAAAAGCCACAATGATAAAGTCAATCAGGTTGGTTAGGAAGCTGCCGTATTTTACAGACACTTCTGCAATGGCTTTTTCAACCACTTTACCAGCAGCGTCTTTTACTTCAGGAGTGGCTTCTTTGAGTATCAACTTCTTATCATTAAAGTCAACACCACCAGTCAACATCCCAACTACGGGCATGACCATACCGTCTACAAAACTGCTAACAATCTTGCCAAAGCTGGCACCCATGACAAACGCTACTGCTGTATCTACCAAGTTTCCCCTAACGGCAAACTCTTTGAATTCCTTAATCATACCCATATAAACTATTTTTTGGTTTTGCTGAAAGTAAAAAAAATATCTACAAGAACCATATTCCACCCGTTTTTCCGGGCTTTTTTTCTCCCCATCATGGGAATCTGACCAAAATCCCCAACTTTGCCTCCCATGCAAACCAATGACAAACTGATTAACTGGGGCATATTTGCGGCACTTTCCCTAATCTGGGGAAGCAGCTTTATGCTCATGAAATATGGGATGCATACTTTGAGTCCCTATCAAGTGGCCACCATCCGCATCTTGAGTGCGGGTCTGGTGATGACGCCTTTTGCGCTGGAAGCTTTTAGAAAAATCCCTAAGGAGAAATTTTTATTGGTCATTCTTTCAGGTTTGATTGGCAGCTTTTTTCCCGCTTATTTGTTTTGCATTGCTGAACTTGAAATTGATTCTTCCTTGGCAGGGATTCTCAATGCCCTAACTCCACTATTCACTATTATAGTGGGTGTATCCTTTTTTCAATTACAAGCTAGCCGTCAAAAAATCATTGGGGTCTTGGTAGGTTTTGTGGGTCTTTGTTTGCTCTTTGCTGCACAGAAGAAAGTAAGCTTTGAAAATATCTCTTATGCATCCCTAGTATTATTAGCTACCCTACTTTATGGTATCAATATCAATATGGTAGGTCGTCATTTAAAAGACGCGGGCTCATTAAATATTGCCAGCATGGCATTTGTGTTCTTGATTATACCCTGTTTAGTGATCTTATATTTTACGGGTTATTTTTCTATGGACCTTGGTTCCAAAGAGGTACTCCTTTCCACCGGCGCATCTATGTTACTTGGTTTATTGGGCACTGCGGTTGCCACCGTGATTTATTATATGTTGGCCAAAAGAGCAGGTAGTTTATTTGCGTCTACCGTTACTTATGGTATTCCATTTGTAGCCGTATTCTGGGGATTATTAGGAGGAGAAGAAATCAACTTCATTCAATGCGGATGCATGTGTATTATTTTATTGGGAGTATGGCTATCCAACAAAAAATAAGGTCCGGACTTTCATCCGAACCTTGATCAAATTCCTAAGAGACTTATTAAATAGTCATCATTTCTTTTTCCTTAGCGGCTAAGTGTTTCTCAACCAGCGCAATGAATTTATCAGTTAGGTCTTGGATAGTTTTTTCTGCGTCTTTGGCAACGTCTTCACTCAAACCGTCTTTCTGCAATTTCTTTACCTGCTCAATGCTATCGCGACGGATATTGCGGATGGCCACTTTAGACTGCTCTCCTTCTCCACTGGCCCTTTTTACAAATTCGCGTCGGCGCTCTTCTGTTAATGGAGGCATGAACAAACGAATCTGTACCCCATCGCTCTGTGGTGTAATGCCAATATTGGCTTGCATAATAGAGCGTTCAATGGGTGCTAACATATTTTTTTCCCAAGGTTGGATGCTGATGGTTCTAGCGTCCAAAACCGTGATGTTGGCTACCTGACTAATTAAAGTAGGGGCACCATAATATTCTACATGTATCCCGTCTACCAAACCTGGGGTAGCTTTTCCGGCTCTGATTCTGGTCAATTCCTGCTCCAAATGCCCAATGGCTTTTGACATGGTTTCTTCTGCGTCTATGGTAATCAATGCTATTGCTTCTGACATAGTGGTCTTTTTAAGAGTGGCAAAACTAAATAAATCCTTTCAAAGACGTCTAATTAGCATTTAGCTTTTATCTTCGCAGCCTGAAAACAACTAATATGGCAAGCATACAGGATCTGGAAAGGAACGCTTCACAAATGAGAAGAGATGTTTTACGCATGGTACACGCGGTTCAAAGCGGTCACCCCGGTGCGTCTTTGGGTTGTTCTGACTATTTTTCCGCCCTGTTCTTCCACAGCATGCACCACCACACCGATTTTAAAATGGATGGTAAGAATGAAGACTTGTTCTTCCTATCTATTGGACATATTTCTCCTGTTTACTATTCTGCCCTTGCTCGTAGTGGCTATTTTGAAGTAAAGGAACTGGCTAGTTTCCGTAAAATCAATTCCCGTTTGCAGGGTCACCCAACCACCCACGAACACCTTCCCGGTGTGCGCGTAGCCAGTGGTTCTTTGGGCCAGGGAATGAGCGTTGCCATTGGTGCCGCTTTGACCAAAAAAATTAACGGAGACCCTCATTTGGTTTTCTCTTTGCATGGCGATGGCGAATTGCAAGAAGGCCAAAACTGGGAAGCCATTATGTTTGCTGCCCATAACAAAGTAGACAACCTGATTGCTACTGTTGATTTGAATGGCCAACAAATTGACGGACCTACTAGCAAGGTCTTGTCTTTAGAAAGTCTGCAAGCCAAGTTTGAAGCTTTTAACTGGACCGTATTAAATGTAGATGGAAACAATATGGCAGAACTTGTGGCTTGTATTGACAAAGCCAAATCTATGACTGGTCAGGGCAAACCCATTTGCATCATCATGAAAACCAAGATGGGTAAAGGTGTTGACTTTATGGAAGGCAGCCACGAATGGCACGGGATTGCTCCTAGTGACGCACAATTAGAAAAAGCGCTGGCTCAATTACCTGAAACTTTGGGTGACTATTAATCAGACCAACAATATAGAAGATGCCGCTTTTAGTAGCGGCATTTTTATTGGTACTACTTAAGACTTTAAGGAGAATGCTTGCAGACTGGCTTTTCTAGAAGGCAAGTAGGCTGCAATGAGTGCTATCAAAAATACGGTAACGCCTACAAGGACAAAATCGGCTACCAACATTTTTACAGGATAATAGTCAATCACAAAAGTATTGCCTCCCAATTTGATCAGTTCAAATTTGATCTGTATCCAACAAACCAATGCAGCTAGTAACATGCCTGCGCCACCTCCCAAACCGGCTAGTAATAGGCCTTCGCTGATAAAAATCCACTGAATGCGTTGTTGACTAGCACCCATGGCTTGCAACACAGAAATGTCTTTTTGTTTTTCTAATACCAACATGGTAAGTGCACCAATCATATTAAACGCGGCTACTACTAGTATCAAAGAAAGGATGCCATAGATGACCCATTTTTCAATCTGCATCACGGTATACAAACTCTGGTTTTGTTCATAGCGGGTTTGCACCAAGAATGCCTTTCCCAGCTTGGCTTGCAGGTCTTTTTTTACTTGGTCTGCATTGGCGCCTGCGCGAATATCAATGGAAGAATATTGGTCTGTATTCAAACCCAACATAAATCGCATAAAGTCAATATTGCTAAACGCGTACTTGTTGTCAAAATCTTGCTGCACCATAAATGTTCCTAGGGCAGTGGCGTTATAAGCATTGAGGGCATCGCCGGAGGCAAAATTGCTAGACTGTCTATTGGGCATATACAGGGTAACCGGACCTGCCGGTCTTTCTACGTCTAGGCAGGCGGCATTTTCAATACCAACCCCTACCACCAAACTGGGTTGCTCTGCCGTACCCAATACAAATTTGCCCCTTCTAATATGGGTATTCAACCTACTTACGGCAGTGTAGGCACTGTCTACGCCGCGGATATAGACAATAGAAGAGCAGTCTCCATTAGTAAGTACCGCTTTTTCTTCTACTACCCCACTCATGGCCAGAAGTCCCTTGGTAGATTGAATGCTTTGCCACTGCGTGGTATTGATACTGATGAATTTTCCTTCTGCTGGCGCGATGCGTACATCGGCATAAAAATCGGCGTACAAGCCTTTTACCAAACCTTCAAAACCATTGAACACGCTCAAGACCAAGATCAGTGCCGCCGCTCCTACGCCAATAGCTACCACACTAATCCATGCAATTAAATTGATGGCATTGGTTGATTTCTTTGACTTGAAATAGCGCCAGGCAAATAATAGGTTCATACGGGCTTATTCAGCTTCGGGATCAGTAGTTGGAGCTGTTGGTTTGTCTTCTTTTAGTTTGCGGAATACTTCTTCCATTTTGAATACATAGTCCAAAGTATCATCCAGATAAAAATGCAACACCGGAATCCTTCTCAACTGGTGCTTCACCCTGCTGGCCAGTTCTTTCTTGATTTCCCAAGCCCTGGCTTCAATGGTTTTCATGACAGCAGTAGCATCTTTTACCTGAAACAAACTAATATAAATTCTAGCTTCTAACAGGTCTGGTGTTACTTTAATAGAAGATATAGATACCATTCCACCATCTATCATATTCAAGTTCAGTCTCCTGAAAATATCATTCATTTCTTCTTGCAGGGCACTTGCCACCTGCCGTTGGCGCTTTCCTTCCTCCATTTTCTAACATTTGATTGGCGGTAAAATTAGTTACTTTGCCGTGTATTAACCGTTTTTCCTATTTATGAAGCGATTTTCACGCATACTTTTCTACCTTAAAGATAAAAAGCAGAACATAGGGCTCTATGTAGTCTTCAACCTGCTCTCTGTGCTCTTCTCCTTGGTATCATTGGCTTTGTTGGCGCCTTTTTTGCAAATGCTCTTTGAAAAAGGACAACAAGCAGCCCTGGCCAAACCCGAATTTAAATTGACCGCCAACGCCCTGCAAGCCTATATCAAATATGGGATGAATGACCTGATTCAGCAGCATAGTAAGGTCTATGCACTGGCAGCCATCTGTATTTTAATGGTGGTGTCCATTTTTTTTAAAAATGTGTTCATCTATCTTTCTTTTCGCGTGTTAGCGCCTATGCGCAACTATGTGATGACCAAACTCCGTTCAGACCTCTATGCCAAGATTTTGGAACTACCCATTGGGTTTTTCACGGAACAGCGCAAGGGCGATATTATTAGCCGTATGAGCAATGACGCCAATGAGATTGAATGGTCTGTGATGAGCACTTTAGAAGGTCTAATCCGTGATCCTTTACAGATTCTGATTATCCTAGGCATCATGGTGGCCATGAGTCCGGCTTTGTCTCTGTTCTTATTGATTTTGCTACCCTTAACAGGTTTTATCATTGGCAGGGTAAGTAGGTCCTTGAAAAAACAATCTACCAGTTCTCAGGAACAATTGGGTACCCTCATGTCTATCTTGGATGAGACCTTGGGTGGTCTACGCGTAATCAAAGCATTTAATGCCGAGAAGATTTTACGCAACAAATTCTTTGACACCAATGATACCCTAAATCATATTCGTAACAGGATGAATTTTAGAAGGGACTTGGCTTCTCCCATGTCTGAGTTCTTGGGCGTATTGGTACTCTCTTGTATTCTTTGGTTTGGTGGGCTCTTGGTACTAAAAGGTGAAGCAGGTTTGAGTCCTGAAAATTTTATCACTTATATCCTCTTCTTTACCCAAATTATTAATCCGGCCAAGAGTCTATCCACTTCATTTTACAATGCTCAAAGAGGTAGTGCTGCCATTGAAAGAATTGAAGAAATTTTAAAAGCACCGATAACGGTTGTAGATAAGCCTGATGCCAAAACCATTGCGCAGTTTAACCATAGTATTGAGTTTAGAAATGTGTCATTTAATTATGACGAGATCAGCATTTTAAAAAATATCAACCTCACCATTGAAAAGGGTAAAACCATTGCCCTGGTTGGTTCTTCGGGTGCAGGAAAAAGTACGTTGGCAGATTTGATACCACGTTTTCACGATGTAAGCGAGGGAGAATTATTGATAGATGGCGTAAACATTAAAGAGTATAGTTTGAATAGTGTGCGCAACCTCATGGGGATTGTAACCCAGGAGCCCATTTTGTTTAATGATACCATTGCCAACAATATTGCTTTGGGCATTGACAATAGCAGCCCTGAAGCCATTATGCATGCCGCAAAAGTGGCCAATGCCTATAACTTTATTGAACTAAAAGAAGCGGGTTTTGATACCAATATTGGGGACCGTGGTTCCAAATTGTCTGGTGGTGAAAGACAGCGTGTAACCATTGCAAGAGCTGTGCTCAAAAACCCACCCATTTTAATCTTGGATGAAGCAACATCGGCACTTGATACAGAGAGTGAAAGACTGGTACAAGACGCCATTAATAATATGATGCAGAACCGTACCTCTATTGTAATTGCACACAGGCTTTCTACCATTAGACACGCAGATGAAATTATTGTGCTGCAAAAAGGGGAAATCGCGGAGAGAGGTAATCATGATGAACTGCTTGCTAAGAATGGCATTTACAGAAGGCTGGTAGACATGCAGGAAGTGAAATAGTGAAGAGATAAAAGTGAAGAGTGAAGAGTGAAGAGTGAAGAGTGAAGAGTGAAGAGTGAAGAGTGAAGAGTGAAGAGTGAAGAGTGAAGAGTGAAGAGTGTGTCCGTGCCTAAATAAGGTTGACCGTTTTTAATTGTGATTTATTTTTAATATCTAGGTTGTTTTGGATATTAATTTCATTGGAAGTGAAGGGGGGCTTTAGGGCAACCATTCGCTTCCTTTGCTTTTTTAGTAAAACAATGATACTCATTTTCAAACATAATGGGAGCTTTCCTTTTTAACGCACTGTGTGGCTTGTCCGAGTTATAAAGGAGAACACTTCGGTCAACTTCTTTTGATAGTTGTTCAAAGTGTTTAATATCTCTGTGTATGAGGTAGTTATTTTTGATTACCCCATTTATCCGTTCAGCCTTCCCATTTTCCCAGGCATATTCACACATACTATTCTTGATTTGGTGTTGTGCTGTTAGCCTTAGAAAATCTTTATCATAGTATTGTCCACCTCCATCAGAATGGAATATTAATCCGTTTAAATTATCCTCAGAACGTAGGTTTATAGCCATTTTAAGAGCAGGCAATGTTGTTGTTTCTGTAGATAAACTTCTAGAGCAATGGTGACCTACAATTCTTCTAGAATAGGCATCTATGATAAAGGTTAGGTAGTAGAACTTATTATTCAAATCAAAGTAGGTGATATCACTTTGCCAAAGTTGATTAATGGAACTTAGTTGAAGCTTCTCAGTTAGATTTTCAAATCTAACAACACCACTGCTATCAGTAGTTTTGCGCCAGTTTTTAACTCTTGCCACCATTAAGTTTTCTTCTCTACAAAAAGACTCAAAAGCATCTCTTCCCATAGAGGCAGGTTGCAGTTTATAATACATATCTCTACAGCCCATTGTAGGATGTTGTTGTCTTAACTGATGAATGATCAGCAAGAGTTGCTTTTGCTCAGACTGAGCCTTTATTCTACGCTCCAACCATTGGTGATACCCTTGCTTGCTAATACCAATACACATGTACAATTGATTTAAGCTGAAGGAGTATTGTTCTCGGTTGTTCCAGATATGCCAGAGGGTGTAGAGGAAAATTTTTTTTTAATGTCCACCCCGTATTGTTCTTCGGCTATCTCTATCATCTTATCCTTAAAGTCAATAAGGATCTGTTTTTGACCAACAATACGTTCCAGTTCTGCCACTCGTTTTTTGAGTGCTAGAAGCTCTTGAGTATCACTTTGAGTCTCAACAATGAGGCGTTCCTGTTTCTTGGCCATACTCCCAAATTTATGAATCCAGCGGTAAATAGTAGCATAACTAACCTGGTACTGGTGTTTGATCTGACTGATGGAGATTACTCCAGACTCAATCTCTCGGACTTTAATAACCTTAAAATTCTTACTAAAGTGACGCGCTTTACGCTCTTGAAGGGTTAATTCAAATTCTGTTCTTTTTGCCATTTTTACTGTTTTAATGGTCAACTTATTTCAGGCATTGACAGGGAAGAGGGAAGAGGGAAGAGGGAAGAGTGAAGAAGGGGAGAATACAAAATAAGAAAGGGTTCTACTTTAATTGAAAAGTAGAACCCTTATATTTTTATCTATAGTGGTATAGAGAATT
>JBEAPC010000093.1:0-10744 GCA_041164585.1 Bacteroidota bacterium | reverse complement strand
CAAGTAGAAATGCCCAATCTGATTGGATTTTCTATTCGAAGTGCAGAAATGTATTTGCAGAGTTTGGGTTTGAAACTGGGATATGTGAATTACAAACCAGATATAGCTAGAAATGCTGTGTTAGAGCAAATGTATGCTGATCAAAATATTAAACCGGGTACAAAAATCACCTTGGGTAGTACCATTGATCTCATCTTAGGAAGTGGAATCACTGGGGCAGAAATGGAAGTGCCAAACTTAGTAGGATTAACTTTAGATGAAGCAAAAAGTTGGTTAAGTTCCATTAGTTTAAACCTTGGTTCTGTCATATCCGTTGGGCCTATAACTGATTCTGGTGCAGCCTATATTGTGAGACAAAGTCCTGAATTATTTACAGAAGCCGTTCCCGGCCAAAGGATAAACAATAAAATCAGAAGTGGACAATTACTGGATGTGTATATTAGTGCCGTTGCTCCGCCAAAAGATACTACACAGCAAGTTCCAGTGATTAATCAATAAAGCAACTCAAACAAATCATATGCAAACCATTACCGTAGAAGCACTCAAAGCTAAAATTGATGCAGGCGATCAGATTCACCTGGTAGACGTAAGAGAACCTCATGAACATTCAGATTTTAATATTGGAGGTATCTTATTGCCATTGGGTCAAGTGCAGACCATGCAAGTAGATGCCATTGAAGACTTGAAAAATCAAGAAGTATTTGTCTATTGCAGAAGTGGCAATAGAAGTGGTCAAGCCTGTCTAATTCTAGAAACCATGGGCTTTACAAATTTGACCAATGTATCAGGCGGAATGCTAGCTTGGCAAGACCGTTTTGCAAAATAGAGATCTTAGATATATCAAATAAAAAGCCCCGAATTTTCGGGGCTTTTTAATGCAATGATGTCAGCAATAATATGTTTACAATCTAACATTTAAGGCAATCATGAAATTGGTTCCAGCCTGAGGATAGTAACCATTGTCATTACTCAAAGTATTGCCTAAAATATAACTGTAAGTATATCCATTTGGTTCATACTTAGCATTCAAGAGATTATTTAGTTGACCAATAACATGCATTTCCTTAAGGAAACTAGTTTTAATGGTCCAATTCAATCTTAGGTCTTGGGTAAAATAGCCATTGAGTTTTCTGTTCTCATTTTGGCTATTATCCATGTATTGTTTGCCCACATATTTGCTTAAAAGAGTAAGGGCCACATGTTTGTATACTTGTATATCGGCAGTTAGTCCACCCACCATAGCAGGAGAAAAAGAGATATCAGTGTTTTCATGTTTCACGGCATCTTGTAAACCGGTATCCCAGTTGTCAATATATTCTGTAAAGGATTTGATTTTGTTCTTACTAAATGTCAGATTTCCTGAGAGGTTAAGAATAGTAGAAACCCTTGCAGCAGCTTGTAATTCCAATCCCAAACGATAGCTATTGGGTACATTGGTACGGGTATAAGAACCAACATCATTAATCTGTCCAGTCAAGACCAATTGATCCTTGTACTGCATCCAATATAGGGTAGCACCATAATAAAATGAGCCCTTTCTTTTTTCAATACCCAATTCCAAGTCTTGTAAGGATTCTGGATTTGGTTGTTGCACAGGACTTGCTTGAAAATCATCCCTATTGGGTTCTTTATTGGCAATGGCATAACTCAAAAATCCAGTAAATCCGTTCTTGTTATAAGTAATACCTGCTTTGGGATTCACAAAATCAAAACTTCTGTCTACTATTAGAGTTGGACTGGTTTGAAATCCATCCATTCTATGGGACACTTTGCGGTATTGTAAGTCTACAAAACTTTGCCAATTTTCATTGAAACGATGTTGCCATTTGGCATAGATATTGGCGTCTTTTTTTACAGCAGGTAAATCATAGTATCGGTAGTCTGGAGAAACAGTTCCTTGCTTCATCCAGGTAATCTTTCCAAAATGTTGTCCCTGGTATTTGTTCCAACCACCACCAATAGTGAATTCATTGGCCTCCTTTTTATATTGAAAAGACCCAATTTGACCTAAGAAACTATTGTCTAACCAACGCTGCCTAACTAGGTCTGTAGTGGTAATGGTAGTACCTGCAATAACAGGGTTTGGCAAACCATATTTGCTGTATTCCTGATCCGCTTTATATTCTTCATAATAGCCATTACCCATGGTTAAGAACAGGGCAGTATTAAATGACCAATACTGATTAAAAGCATGATTGAAAAATAATTGATAATGGGTTTGGGTATAGTTGTCGGTTTGGTTCTCATAAGGAGCATCCGCTTTTTCCATACCTGCAGGATTATAGGTTCGGTTGCTAGATAATAAAGCTTCAGGAACACCGTACCATGCTTGATAAGTTTTTTCTTTACCAGTAAAGACATTTAAACGCAAAGATGATTTTGCATTTAAATAAGCCGCACTCAAATACAAGGATTTTAAATTGGAAGCCGCCCTATCAATAAACCCATCGCTATTAATGGAACTAACCCTCGCATCAATAGTAAAATGTTTGGCTATTAATCCAGAACCGCCCTTGACCGTGCTTTTCCAAGTATTAAAAGAGCCCGCACTGGTATTCATTTCACCATAGGCTTTCTCATTGTATTCATTAGTGGATAGGTTTAAACTGGCGCCAAATGCGCCAGCCCCATTGGTAGAAGTACCAACCCCTCTTTGTATTTGAATACTATTAACTGATGAAGCAAAATCTGGAATGTTTACAAAAAAAGTACCCATGCTTTCCGCATCATTGTAAGGGATTCCATTTAAGGTTAGATTAATCCTGGTAGCATCGGTTCCCCTAATTCTAATCCCTGTATAACCAACCCCATTTCCTGCATCAGAATTGACTACTACTGATGGTGTTTGATTTAATAAAAAGGGGAGGTCCTGCCCCAAATTATTGGCTGCAATTTGTTCCTTGCTCAAATTGGTTTTGGCAAAAGGTGCTGTATTGGCGGCCCTTGTTGCTTTAACTTCTAAGGGTTGTAAATACAAGCTGGTTGCGGTTAAAGACAGGCTTAGGTCTAAGGCTTTGTTGCCAACCGCTACGGTGTTTTGGTAAGTTTTGTATCCCAAACTACTAATAGAAAGGCTGTAACTGCCCTGCGGGAATTTCCCAAGTTGAAATTGGCCATTTTCATCCGTTAGGGAATTGGCATTACCCAGTTTTACTTGTGCCCCTGCAATAGGTGCTTTGGATTGGGCATCGGTTATTCTTCCAATAACCGGTGTTTTTGGCCCTTGAGCCATGGTGAACAATGTTAGCATGATAAACGCGGTTGTTCCCAGAAACTTTTTCATTTTTCTTGATTTAAAAGTTAATAATGGGAACAGGGAATAGCTAATGGAGAGGATCTGCCGTAAATGAGTACAGTACACCTTCCCTTCGCAGGCATTACCCTGTTCAGGTTCAACGGGTATTTTCTCAGCCAGTGTTTGCACACTTAGCACCCCGAGGAATGTTCTGAGGCAAAATTAGGCATTAATTTATACGAACCAACTGTAACTTTAGGCCCGCTGCCTCGTTTCAATATAAAATGCAACAAATGAAACAATTGATATTATTACTGGGAATGGGTTTGGGATTTTTTTCAGCCAATGCCCAAAATGAGAAAAACTTAGTATTTGACGCTAATGCAGAAGCTAGAATGGTATCTGGATTCACGGCGGTAGAAGTTTCTGGAGCCATAGATCTATTTCTTTCTCAAGGAAATGAAGAAGCGGCCGCGGTTAGCGCCAGTTCTTCAGAAGCTATTGGTAGAATTAGAACCGAAGTGAAGAATGGCACCCTGCATATCTATTTTGACGGAAAGGGTTGGAATTGGAAAACATGGGGGAATAACAAAATGAAAGCCTATGTTACTTTTAAGAATCTTACCAGGGTAGAAGCTTCTGGAGCATGTAATGTAAAATCAACCGAAGCCATAAAAGTTCCTGAATTGAAAATTCAATTATCTGGGGCAAGTGATTATACAGGAGAATTGCAAGTAGGTCTTTTGAAACTAGATGCTAGTGGAGCTTCTAATATACGCGTTTCTGGAAAAGCAGAAAAGCTTGAAATTGACGCAAGTGGAGCTTGCAATATCAGGGCTTATGACTTAAAAGCAGACTATGGAAAACTGGATGCATCTGGTGCTTCTAATATTGGCGTAACTATTCAAAAAGAACTGAATGCGGAAGCCAGTGGAGGAAGTAATATCTACTATAAAGGAGAGGGAATGATCCGAAATATTAGTAGTAGCGGTGGAGCTTCTGTTAAAAGAAAAGCAGACAATTAATTAGTTTTTTTTGGTTGGTAAGCCTGCAAACCCTACTTTTGCTCCCCATTCAACAAGAACTGGTAAGTGAGAATGAAAATAGAATGGGCATAAAAGCGATATTGTTTCAATCTTATATCGCGAGATAGAGCAGCGGTAGCTCGTCGGGCTCATAACCCGAAGGTCGGAGGTTCGATCCCTCCTCTCGCAACATAAAAGGCCTCGTTTGAGGCCTTTGTTATTTGTATATTTATTATTAGAAATATACGGCCGGGGCAGCATTGCCCCAAAACATAAAACAAAATTCCCGGTTTCTCTTTAGCATTAGCCGGGTTATACCAGATGAAAGTAGGTTTTGTAAACATTTTTGGCAAGCCCAATGCGGGCAAGAGTACGCTCATCAATGCATTGGTGGGAGAGAAGATGGCTATTACATCGCCGAAGGCTCAAACTACCCGTCATAGAATCAAGGCTTTTCTAAACAAGCCAGATGAATATCAGGTTATTTTTTCAGATACCCCTGGCATTATTGATCCACAGTACAAGTTGCACGAACACATGATGCAGTCAGTGAAAAGCGCTTTAGAAGACGCTGATATTGCACTACTCATTATTGACGCCAATGAAGACCTAGAAGAGATTGATGGCATTTTTCAAAAACTTAGGTTGAAAGTACCAGGTCTGGTAGTCTTGAATAAAATTGACAAAGCAGGCAATGGCCGATTAGCCTTGGCTGAAAAATTCTTTGCCGAAAAAGCTTACTGTACCAAGATTGTAAAAATATCTGCACTCCAAAAAGTGCACTTGAATAAATTATTAGACGCCATCCTTTCTTTGTTGCCAGAGGGGCATCCCTTTTACAGTGAAGAAGACTTGAGTGACCTGCCCACCAAATTCTTTGTATCGGAATTGATTAGGGAAAAAATCTACCAATTATTTGGAGACGAGATTCCCTATCATGCAGCAGTGCTGATTAACGAGTTCAAAGAAAGAGAAGATATTGTAAAAATACAGGCTGATATTATTGTTCAAAGAGATACCCAAAAGTCCATCATCATTGGAGAAAAGGGCAAAATGATTAGAGAAATTGGCATTTTGGCCAGAGCCGATATAGAACAATTTATTGGTTCAAAAGTATTCCTAGAATTGTTTGTAAAAGTGCGCCCTAAATGGCGTGACAATGACATGCATTTAAGGGAATACGGATATAAATAAACAACACAACAATTAGGGATTATGAGTTATACAGTAGCCATTGTAGGAAGACCCAATGTGGGCAAGAGTACTTTTTTCAACCGTTTATTAGAAGAGCGTAAAGCCATTGTGGATGATATTAGCGGGGTTACCCGTGATCGTCAATATGGCGTAACAGATTGGAATGGTAAAACCTTTAACGTGATTGACACGGGCGGTTTTGTACCTCATACTGATGATGTATTTGAACGCGAAATTCGCAAGCAAGTAAAGATTGCTATTGATGAAGCCAATTGTATTGTATTCATGGTAGACGTGGTTACGGGCATCACTGATTTAGATGATACCATGGCCGACTTGTTGCGCAGAACTACCAAGCCGGTTTATTTGGTGGTAAATAAAGTGGACAATGGAACCAGACAATTAGAAGCAACTGAGTTTTATAGCTTAGGTTTTGAAAATACTTATTTTGTTAGTTCTATCACCGGTACTGGAACAGGTGAAGTCTTGGATGCTGTTACAGAAGGAATGAAGGATGAAGATTCTGATGAAACATTACGCGAGAACTCACTTCCAAAATTTGCCATCATTGGTCAGCCCAATGCAGGTAAGTCTTCCTTGCTCAATGCCTTAATTGGTCAAGAAAGAACGATTGTAAGTGATATTGCTGGTACCACCAGAGATACCATCCACACCCACTACAACATGTTCCAAAAGGAATTTATGTTAATAGATACGGCTGGTATTAGAAAGAAAAACAAGGAAAAAGAAGACCTAGAATTCTATAGCATTATCAGGGCCATCAAAGCCATGGATGAAGCCGATGTTTGTATGTTGCTGATTGACGCTGGAAAAGGAGTTACGGCTCAAGACGTGAGTATTTTTTCACTGGCAACTAGAAAGGGGAAGGGTATTGTTGTACTTGTAAACAAATGGGATTTGGTAGAAAAAGAAACCAATACGGCCCGTGACTACGAGAAAGCACTAAAGACCAAATTGGCGCCTTTTACAGACGTGCCCGTTCTGTTTATCTCAGTAACTGAAAAGACCAGAATATTCAAAGCCATTGAATTAGCATTGGATGTGTATGAAAATAGGAATCGAAAAATTCCAACTTCTCAGCTTAATGAGATCATGCTCAAAGCGGTTGAAGCTTACCATGCACCAGTAGTTAGGGGAAATACATTAAAAATTAAATATGTGACGCAATTGCCTACGGCTGTGCCTTCTTTTGCCTTCTTTACCAATTACCCAGACGATATTAAATCGGCCTATAAAAACTATTTGGAAAACCAATTGAGGACTAAGTTTAGGCTAACTGGGGTTCCTATTCGAATTTTCTTTAGAAAGAAGTAGTTTATTACACTAAAAAATATATGTTATTTTATTTGTAAAATTATTCTGGACCATTATCTTTGCGCAAATTAAAAATTTTTTAAAAAATTATTACATGAAAAAAGTATTTGCAATTTTGGCTGTAGCAGGTTTAATGACTGCTTGTAACAATGGTGAGAACAAAGAAGTTAAAGCTGATTCTCCTGCTGTAACTGTTGACACTCCTGCTGTAACTGTAGACACAACTGCTGTAAAAGTTGATTCTTCTGCTGTAAAAGTTGATTCTACTGCAAAGAAATAATTTATAGTAAAAATTGTAGAAATACCTAGTATTTCCAATATTACTTCTTGCAAGAAGGTCCTCCCGAAAAACGGGAGGATTTTTTTTGTGCCAGTTTGTACCATTTTTGCAGCTTTGCTGTCAGTGGCATCGTTCTTGCTCTAGTTTCTTCCCCCCTCTTTAGATACATTTGATGAATAGGGTGTGACAGATTGACCAAAGATTAGACTATGTTGAAAGAAAACCTTTTTTTCCGTTCAGAAGACGAAACCGATTTTATGCCTATTATCCCTATCAATGAACAGGATGGGGAACAGGATAAAAACTTGGTGATTCCTGATATTTTACCAATTCTGCCTTTGCGAAACACCGTGCTGTTTCCAGGTGTAGTACTTCCTATTACGGTAGGAAGAGACAAGAGTATCAAAGCAGTAAATGATGCCTATAAATTAGACAAACTCATTGGGGTAGTGGCTCAAAAAGACGCCAATATTGAAGAACCCACGGCTGAAGAACTCTGCAAGATTGGCACGGTAGCCAAGATTGTAAAATTGATTAAGATGCCTGATGGGGGTACTACCATTATCATCCAAGGTAAAAAGCGTTTTGAGTTATTAGAAATGAAGACGGATGATCCTTATTTCACCGCTAATATTCGATTGTTCCCAGAAGACGAATTGCCCATAGAAGATGATTTTAAAGTCTATGTAGCAAGTATCAAAGATTTGGCTGCACAGATTATTCATTTGTCTCCCAACCTGCCTACAGAAGCTTCTATTATTTTAAAGAATATTGAGCACCCTAGTTTCTTGATCAATTTTGTGAGTAGCAACCTCAATAGTGACTTAGCTGAAAAGCAAAGCTTGCTAGAGATTCATGATATTCACAAAAGAGCCGAGCACCTCATACATATCTTGAATAGAGAATTGCAATATGCAGAGCTCAAGGATAAAGTGACCAATAAGACCAGGACAGAGCTTGATAAACAACAAAGGGAATACTTTTTACAACAGCAACTCAAGAGCATCAAAGATGAATTGGGTGGTGATAGTAATGACCGTGAGATTGCCGATATGAAGAAAAAGGCAGAGGGAAAAAAATGGCCCGAAGCTGCTAAAAACCTGTTCAACAAAGGCATAGAGAAATTAGAAAGGATGCACGCATCCACTCCTGATTATAGCATTGTATACAATCACTTAGACCTGATGTTAGACCTGCCTTGGCAGGATTATTCAGCGGATAATTATGACCTGAAGAACGCACAGAAAGTGCTAGACAAGGATCATTATGGCATGACCAAGATCAAGAGCCGAATCATTGAATATTTGGCAGTATTGAAATTAAAGGGAGACATGAAAAGTCCCATCCTTTGTTTCTTAGGCCCTCCCGGTATTGGTAAAACTTCATTGGGAAAATCCATTGCACACGCTATTGGTAGAAAATATGTACGCGTTAGTTTGGGTGGATTACACGATGAAAGTGAAATCAGGGGGCATAGGAAAACCTATATTGGAGCCATGCCAGGAAGAATTGTACAACAAATTAGAAAGTGCAAATCTTCAAACCCCGTGATGATCTTAGATGAAATTGATAAGATAGGAATGGATGGCCGCAGCGATCCTTCTTCTGCCTTGTTAGAAGTATTGGATCCTGAACAGAACCATAGTTTTTATGACAATTATTTGGAGTTAGAATATGACTTGAGCAAAGTGCTCTTTATTGCTACCGCCAATAATATTCAAAATATTCAACCCGCACTCAGAGACCGATTAGAAATCATTGATCTAAGTGGTTATGCAGTGGAAGAGAAAGTGGAAATTGCCAAAAGACATTTGTTGCCCAAACAAAAAGAAGCACATGGATTGGTAAATGTCAACTTCAAAATTAATGACAAGGTGCTTGAAAAAGTTATTGAACAATATACCAGAGAAAGTGGGGTAAGGGAATTAGACAGACAATTGGCTTCTATTATGCGCTACCAAGCCAAAGAGTTGGCTATAAAAGAAAAAGTAAAACCCATTTTAACGGCAGTAGATGTTGAGAAGATTTTGGGTCAGTCTAGGTATAGCAATGAAATTTATAAGACAGCCAATATGGCTGGGGTAGCTGTTGGTTTGGCCTGGACCTATGTGGGTGGTGATATTCTCTTTATTGAAGCCATTGTAGGCGATGGTAAAGGCGATATGAAACTTACCGGTAACCTTGGAAATGTGATGAAGGAAAGTGCCAGTACCGCTTTGAGTTTCTTGCAAGCCAATGCCCGCAAAAACGGGATTGACCCAGAAGTCTTTGCCAAAAAAAGCATCCATATACACGTTCCAGAAGGCGCTGTTCCAAAAGATGGTCCTAGTGCCGGTGTAACCATGCTTACGGCTTTAGCTTCAGCATTCACTGGTAGAAAAGTAAAGTCTTATTTGGCCATGACAGGAGAAATAACCCTAAGAGGTCAAGTCTTGCCTGTGGGTGGAATCAAGGAAAAAGTCTTGGCCGCAAAGCGATCTGGTTTAAGAGAAATCATTCTCTGTAGCATGAATGAAAAAGACGTAAAAGAAATAGACAGCAATTTTATCAAGGGTATGCAATTTCACTATGTGAAAACCATGCAACAGGTCTTAGAACTGGCCCTAGTTTAATAGCTTGAAACCAATTTTAAATCCCCCGGAATCGGGGGATTTTTTATTTCTGGCAAATAAGCCATCCCTGCTTAGATTTGAACTTGAATGAAGCGCATAATCTCAATATTCCTTGGTATGGTATGTTTTGGTTCCATACAGTTGCCGGCTCAGACGCTGGGGGGTAATGCGGTGTTCAATTTTCTCAATCAACCCATTTCTGCAAAACAGGCATCTCTTGGAGGGGTGAATATTTCTAGCATAGGAAAAGACTTGGGATTGGCATTTTATAACCCAGCGCTTTTACGCGATGACATGCACGGTGGGGTGAATGCAGGATTTTACAGTTTTGCCCAAGGCTTACAACAATATGGTTTTAATACCGCCATGCACATCAACAAATACAATAGCAATCTTTCTTTTGGGGTGCAATATTTAAATTATGGAAACCTAACCCAAACAGATGCATCAGGAAATATCTTGGGAACTTTTCAACCCAAGGATTATGTAGTTCAACTGGGGTTTTCAAAACAATACCATGAAAGATGGTGGTATGGAGTGAACGCCAAATTTATTGGTTCTAATTATGGCCAATATCAATCTAATGGTATTGGCTTTGACGTAGGGTTGGCTTACCATGATGAAGAATCGGAACTCCAAGCCAGTATCTTGGTGAAGAATATGGGCGCACAATTAAAAACCTATGATGGTTTGCAGCCCAAAGAAGAACTACCCTTTGATTTACAATTAGGAATTACCAAACGTTTAGCAAAAGCGCCATTTCAATTTTCAATCACTGCCCACCATTTGCACCGTTGGAATATATTGTATAACGATACAACGTTTAACCAATTGGAAGGTATTGATCCAAACAGGGGCAATACCGGTGCACAGAAATTCTTATCCCATTTGGTTTTCTCTACTGAGGTTTTTTTAAGCGAAAAATTTCAAGTAAATATGGGTCTTAACCTTTTGAGAAGGCAGAGTTTGAATGCATACAATATGACCAATGGATTGAATGGATTTACCATGGGTGTTGGGTTGCTCTTAGATAAACTGCACATGCATTATGCCACTGGTTTTT
>JBEAPC010000092.1:0-14489 GCA_041164585.1 Bacteroidota bacterium | reverse complement strand
ACAAGTAAAAAAAAATCCCGTTCCGCCTTATGCGGGACGGGATTCTGGAGCGAAAGACCGGGCTCGAACCGGCCACCCCGACCTTGGCAAGGTCGTGCTCTACCAAATGAGCTACTTTCGCGTGATGTAAAGAACTAAATTAGGAGTGCAAAAATAGCGACTTCAAGTTCCTGACAAAATTTTTTTTCAACTTTTTTTATTTGTACTCAGGAGTGTACTTTGTGCTACTCTGAATCTCTATATCTGGTTTACCCGGATAACGCTGATGATACATACGGTAACAACCACCCAATACAAAGGACAGAATGCAAAATACTTGTAGATAAAACAAGAATCTTGAGGATGATACCCAATTCTTGGTAAAATCTTGTTCGTTTTCGCTATGAATTTCGTTTGACATATTTTTCTATTGCAATGCAAAAATAAGGTTCGCAGTGAAATTATAAAAGCTATTTTTCAATAATTTCTTGAAACTGGGTATGCTTGGCTATAAAATACTGCCAAACAACCGATCCTCTATACACACCATTCAACGCTGACAAGGGTTTGCAGCCATCTGTTCTTTTTACCCTTCTTTGCAGAATCCATAAAAACAAATTGATATGCGCTTTAAAAATGGCCGTAAAAAAGGAAGCATCGCCACCCAACAAGCCCTTCCATGCTGAAATAGCATCTAATCCTAATCTAAAAGGAAGTTTCCAAACCAATTCTTGCCAAGGCAAATTTTTGCAAAGCATGACCAAATTATTTCTAAAGTTCAAATACACTTTTCGCCCACCTCTTGGCAGGGTACCTGCTCCTACATGATAAACAATTGAGCTAGGGCAAGACATGACTTGATAACCCGCCAATTGCATGCGCCAACATAGATCAATTTCTTCTTGGTGTGCAAAAAAGCTACTATCTAACCCTCCTAATTGATGGTATATTTTTGAACGTACAAACAATGCTGCACCAGAAGCCCAAAAGATAGACTTTACTTGATTATACTGTCCTTGATCTGCTTCACAAACATCAAAGATTCTACCCCTAGAAAAAGGATATCCAAACAGGTCAATATAACCACCTGCTGCACCTGCGTATTCAAATAAATGAGGGTTGAAATAGGATAACAGCTTGGGTTGACAGGCTCCAATTTTAGCATCTGATTCCATTAAATGAATAATGGGCTCAATCCATCCAGCAGTAACGGAGACATCAGAATTGAGCAATACGTAATAATCTGCTTCAATATTTGACAAAGCCCAATTATAACCACCTGCAAAACCATCGTTTTGCTGATTGATGATCATTTCTACCGTTGGAAATGCTTCCTTAACAAAAGCAATGCTCTCATCTGTAGATGCATTATCCGCTACAATCACACGCTTATTCTCATAAGCAGATTGTAAAACTGATGGCAGGAAATTTTCCAGGTGTTTTTTACCATTGTAATTCAGGATTACAATGGCTACACTGGGTAAGGATTTTTCAAACATTTGCACGAAAATAAGGTTTGGAACCGATGCCTAGCCATTCAGACCCCAATTTATCAGGTAGCGCACTTCTTTTGGCACAGTGTGAACCCTATCGGGCGATGTTTTCTTACCCAAACGCACAATGATGGTTTTTGTAGAGGGTATCACAATAATGTATTGTCCTAATATGCCTCGTGCATAAAACACTTCTGGATGCATTGGATCAATCCACCACTGATAGCCATAATAATCACAAGGCAACCCTTGTTCATCTTTCACGCCACAGGCTTTGATAGAATTTGCAAAATAAGCACTATCAATAATGGCATTCCCCTTCCACTTTCCACTATCTAACATGAGTTTACCTATACGGGCAAAATCACGGGTATTGGAATTAAAACAGCAATAGGCTTTTTCATTTCCATCTTTTCTATCTAGACTCCAAAGTGCTGGATGCTCCGCCCCCATGGGCTCCCAGAGTTTATCAGCAGCGTATACGCTTAATGATTTACCAGTTGCTTTTTGTAAAATCAAACCCAATAATTGGGTGTCCCCACTTTTATAGGTATGATAAGTACCTGGTTCTTTATCCATTTGTACAGCAGTAGCCACTTTGTACAAGTCTTTACCATAATAGAGTTCTGTGGTTTCAGAAGCAGGATTGGAATAAGATTCATTCCAATTAGTGCCACTGCTCATGGTTAATACATGCTTGATTTTCAACGCCGCCTTGGCTCCTTCTTTGAACTCTGGAATAAAATCGCCCACAGGCTGTTCTACGGATTGAATCTTGCCTTCTTTAATGGCTACACCAATGAGCAAACTGGTGACAGATTTGGCCATGGAAAAGCTATTTGAATGCGATGAATCTGAATAGCCATCCCAATATTTTTCAAACTGAATGGAATCATTTTTAATCATCAACAAACCCACCGCGTCTAATTCTTCCATCAACGCATTCAAGGAATCTGGATAGTTGATTTTATTATAGGCAGCAGACATGGACCAAGGTTGGGCTTGAGCCACTTGAACGGTATGGTTTTCAAAAATTTTGTAATCATCTATATTGGCAAAATTGTACACAACTGCTTTAAACAAATAGGTTTTACCAGAAACAAATGCAAATACAGAAAATACAATAAATAGGGCAATCAGCCCTTTCAAGATGTTTTTGACAATACGCATATGGCTAAGTTGTATGGGAGTTCAGAAGCAAAATACTGCATTTGTAGCCGAATTGCAAAGGAAACCTTATCTTGCGGCCATGCAATTCTTATTATTGAATCTTGATTTTCTAGATCATCCTTGTAGCTGTTAAGCATACCAGCTAATATCCCCCATTGGGGAACCCCATTATTCCCATACCTAAATCTTATACATGTTGACAAATCAATTGTCCAAACGCAGTGCTGCGCACTTGGAAACAGAATCTTTATATGGTGCACATAATTACCATCCCCTACCCGTTGTTTTAGAAAGAGGTGAAGGCGTTTTTTTATATGATGTAGATGGCAAACGCTACTTTGATTTTTTGAGTGGTTATTCAGCAGTGAATCAGGGACATTGTCATCCCAAAATCATTGCTTCGCTTGTAGAACAAGCTCAAAAATTAACCCTAACATCTAGGGCATTTCACAATAATTTATTGGGTGAATACAGCAAGTATATTACCCAGTATTTTGGCTATGACAAAGTATTGCCTATGAATACGGGTGTAGAAGGTGGTGAAACGGCTATTAAACTTGCGCGTAGATGGGCTTATACAAAAAAAGGCGTTCCTGAAAATCAAGCAAAAGTCATTTTTGCAGAAGGCAATTTTTGGGGTAGAACTTTGGCGGCTATTTCTTCTTCTACAGACCCTAGTAGTTATCAAGGATTTGGGCCCTATATGCCTGGTTTTGAATTGGTGCCTTATAATAATTTAACTGCTCTTGAAACCGCATTACAAGATCCTAATGTAGCTGCATTTATGGTAGAGCCCATTCAAGGAGAAGCGGGTGTGGTATTACCAGATGATGGTTATTTAAATGGCGTAAGAGCGCTTTGTGACAAATACAATGTCTTATTTATTGCCGATGAAATTCAAACAGGACTAGCTCGTACGGGTAAAATGTTGGCCTGTGACCACGAGGGAGTTAGACCTGATATTTTAATTCTTGGAAAAGCCTTGAGTGGAGGAACCATGCCTGTTTCAGCGGTTTTAGCTGATGATGTAGTAATGATGAATATTCATCCAGGTGAACATGGATCTACCTATGGTGGTAATCCACTTGCTTGTGCAGTTGCTATGAAATCTTTGGCCGTTTTAAAGGAAGAAGGAATGGCAGAAAACGCTGAAGCGATGGGTCAAATTTTAAGATCCGAATTACAAAAGTTGCAATCGCCATATATCACTACCATTCGTGGTCGCGGTTTATTAAATGCCATTGTGATTCAACACCCCAATCCAGATGCTTCTTGGGATTTTTGTTTGGCGCTTATGGAAAATGGACTCCTAGCCAAACCAACCCATGGTGATAAAATCAGGTTTGCACCACCATTGATTATTAATAAAGATCAGATTCTAGCAGCGGTTGAGATTATTCATCGCTCACTGCAAGTCTTAGCTTAGTCTTTTGGTTTAGACTTGAGGTCCAGTTTGGGAAAAAATCCCATGATCATCATAATTCCAGCCAACACAACCAGTCCGTAAAGGGCTGGTTGTTTTTCAGGGCATTCGCCTCCCCTGCACATGGAAAAAATGATAAAATTCTTGATAGCCAAGGCAAAATTTACTGCCCCCACAAATACATTGGTTCTTTTGGCCCAAACCTGATTAACCAGAAACCCTACCACCATAATGGCTGTAAAAAAGCCATGGGTGATAATCTGTTCCCCAAAATTGAGCTCCACACTGGCTTTTCCATTGATTCCGTTTAGGTCAATATTCAAAGAGGGAATATGCACCCAGGGTAGAAAACAAAGACCAATTAGGCCAAAAGAAGCAAGTATTCCAATAATTTGGGTGTATTTCATAACTATCAATTAAATAAAAAAGGACTACAAAATGTAGTCCTTTGAGGTCCCTAGCGGATTCGAACCGCTGTAGAAGCTTTTGCAGAGCTTTGCCTAGCCACTCGGCCAAAGGACCCTTTGCTACTGTTTTGGGCTACCAAAAGCAGAAACGGCTGCGAAAATAAAGCAAAGAAAGGAATTTTAAAATTCTAAATCTTAAAACCCGAAATTTGTTGTCTAATTGAATATTATGAATAGGATTGCAGAGAGCGAACTGATCATTAATAGCCGTGGAGCGGTTTACCATTTAAACCTGAGACCCGAAGAACTGGCCGATACTATTATTACTGTGGGAGACCCAGATAGGGTTGGCGCAGTGAGCAAACATTTTGACCAGATAGAACACCAGTTTCAACATAGAGAGTTTATTACCCATACGGGCAGAATTGGCCAGAAAAGAATTTCGGTTGTTTCTACAGGTATTGGAACAGACAATATTGACATTGTGTTGAATGAATTAGACGCACTAGCCAATATTGACTTCAACAGTAGAACCATCAACCCTACCCTAAAAGCATTAACCATTGTTCGCTTTGGTACATCCGGATCATTGCAAGCAGAGATTCCGGTAGATAGTTTTGTAGCAAGTACACATGGCTTAGGCATTGATAACTTGCTCAATTTTTATAGACTCGATAATAACGAAGAAGAAAAATACATACTTAGAGAATTTGTAACCCATACCCAATTAGATTCTAAAACAGCGTCTCCTTATATTGCTTCTGCAGGAACTTCTGTTTTAAAACATTTTGTAGATGGATACCATCAAGGTATTACCATTACTTCTCCAGGATTCTATGGTCCTCAGGGCAGGGTCTTGCGTTTGGGTTTGAGTAATCCAGACCTGATTGACCAATTTAGTACCTTCCGTTATGGCAATCATCGCATCAGCAATTTTGAGATGGAAACCAGTGCCATTTATGGTTTGGGCCGATTATTGGGTCACCATTGCTTGAGCTTGAATGCCATTGTAGCCAACCGTGTTAAGAAAGAATTTAGCAAGGATGGCGGTGCTGCCGTTGAACAATTAATCACTAAAAGTTTGGGCATTTTGTCCAGTATTTAATTAGCCCATGTCTATTGTTTTTTATAAATATCAAGGAACAGGAAATGATTTTGTCATCATTGACAATCGTGACGCCACGGTACAATTAAGCACAGAACAAGTAAAGCTAATCTGTGATAGACGCTTTGGCGTTGGCGCCGATGGTTTAATGTTGCTCAACAGTTTGGAGGGTTATGATTTTGAAATGGTCTATTATAATGCCGATGGTAAGGAAGGTAGTATGTGTGGCAATGGTGGCAGGTGTTTAACCCAATTTGCTTTTGACCAAGGTATTAAAAGAGATCATTATCATTTTCTAGCAACCGATGGTCCTCACGAAGCAGAAATGGGTAATAACCATTGGATTCACTTAAAGATGAAAGACGTTGATACCATTGAAGACTATCATAGTGACTATGTCTTGAATACAGGATCACCACATTATGTGAAACAGGTAGATGCTGTAATGGAAGCGGATGTGTTCAAAGTAGGAAGAGATATTAGGTATAGCAAGGACTTTGAAGAAAAAGGGGTCAACGTGAATTTTGTGGAAGACGATGGCCAGCGTTTGATTGTCAGAACCTATGAACGTGGCGTTGAGGATGAAACCTTAAGTTGTGGCACAGGTGTAACAGCTTCTGCCCTTGTGTTTGCGCACAATGACAATGGTTTTAACCGCATTGAAATCAGCACCAAGGGCGGAAACTTGGCAGTTGAATTTGACAAAACAGGAGAAAACGAATTTAGAAATATCTGGCTTTGCGGCCCGGCTACTTTTGTATTCAAAGGCAGTCTTGATTTAAAGAAAGATTAATCTAATTCAAGAATGGAATAGGTAATTTTGCACATATTTTTTCATTTTAGACTTGCCAGCCCATGATACAGTATTTTAAAAATGTAGACGGAAGAACAGTAGAGATTGATCGTCCGGACATGGGTGTTTGGGTAAACTTAGTGCCTCCATTTAAAGATGAGGAATTTGTAGAATTGAGTGAAGACTTTGAAATTCCTATTGAATTTTTAAGAGACTCTCTTGACATTGACGAAAGACCAAGGTATGAAGTGGAGGATAATGTGAAGTTCTTAGTTATCAAAACCCCTACAGAGAACAATAGCTTTAATGATAGTGATGCCTTCTATATTACCATTCCTATTTGTATCATCCTCACCCACAACCAAATTGTTACCGTGAACAGTTTTGACAATGGGGCCATCAAGAAATTTTTAAACAGTTTTCAGAAAAGCCAGCCAGATAAACGAAACATGATGGTTTTGAAAGTATTTGAAAAAGTAGTACAAAACTTCATGGAGTTTCTGAAAGAGATTAATCATCGTAGAAATCAATACGAGACTAGCCTATATGAAAGTAATAGCAATGAAGATTTGTTGAATTTAATGAGGATTCAAAAGAGTTTGGTTTACTTTATCACTTCACTCCGCACAAATGAAATGTTGATGATGAAGCTAGAGAGAACCAATTTTCTTAGCTTAAATGAGGATGAAAGAGAGTTTCTCAGTGACTTAATTGTAGATACTTCACAGGCCTTAGAAATGGCCAATATCTATACCAATATTCTAACAAGTACCTTGGATGCATTTGCTTCAGTGATTAGCAATAATCTGAACAATGTAATGAAAAGGCTTACTTCTATTACCATTATCATTTCTTTACCCACCATGGTTTCGGGTATTTATGGTATGAATGTAACTATTCCCGGTGGTCAATCTCCACATGCATTTTATATTCCAATTATCTTGTCGCTTTCTTTATCAGTGATTATTAGCTGGTATTTCATGAAGAAAAAATGGTTTTAATATGGCACTTTTTAATGTTCGCGTATACGGGATTTTATTTGATGAACAGCAAAGACTGCTGGTGAGTGATGAATTTATCAGAGGCAATTATTTTACCAAATTACCTGGCGGAGGACTAGAAATTGGTGAAGGCACCAGAGATTGTTTAAAGCGTGAGTTTATGGAAGAAACTGGTTTGGACATAACCGTTGGAGACCATTTATATACCACTGATTTCTTCCAAATTTCAGCCTTCAATAATAAGGACCAGATTCTTTCTATCTATTACCATGTAACGCCTAATGTTCCTTTAAATGTAAATACCAAGACCAAAGCTTTTGATTTTAGTCCTGAGCAAGTGGCTGACCCCACCAAGGAAGCAGAAGTTATGCGTTGGATTGCATGGGATGATTTAACGGAATCAGACATGTCTTTGCCCATTGACAAAGTAGTGATTGGTATTTTGAAGAAAAAGGAATGCTCTAACGGGAAAAAATTCAGATCACTCTGATTCAATACCCATGGCACTGCGCTTCATGCGCTGGGCTGTTTCATGACCCAAATAATTGTCAATCCATCTTTCCATTAAATAAATAAGGGGCGTAAGTATTACTGCCATGGTAAATTTATACGCATAGTTGACCAAACAAATAGCCAGCACCAATTGCCAGCTCCAGCCATTCCCAATTTTAAAAGCTATAAATAGTACCACAAAACTGTCTACCAATTGAGATACAACAGTACTACCGGTAGCCCTTAGCCAAACCCATTTTTCTCCTGTGGCTTTTTTGATTTTGTGAAATACGGTAACGTCTACAATCTGGCTAACCAAGAAGGCGGTGAGGCTACCAAGTATAATCCACATACCCTGACCAAAAATGCCCCCAAAAGCCAATTGCATATTGTCAATACCCAGTTCTTTTTTGGAGCCAATCCAAAAATCTGCCGGGGGAATTTCCATGGCCAAATAAAACATCACAAAGGCATATGAGATCAGGGCAATGGCGGTATAACTGATTCTTCTTACTGCTTTTGGTCCGTAGTATTCATTAACAATATCCGTAATGATAAATTCCAAGGGCCAGAGCAAAACCCCACAAGTGAGGTTAAAACTCAAACCAGATTGACCCAATAGGGTAAAATTACTGGGTGACAAACCAAAGACTTTCTCCAGCGAAAAAATCTTTCCCCCAATACATTCCGCAATCAAGGCATTGGCCACAAAAAATGCAGCAATACTGATAAAGAGTTTGGTGGGCTTGCTTTTGAGTATGTCTTGAATCATTATTGAAAAATAAAGTGGTAGCAAATTTGAACAATCAGGAATATCAAATTGGTTAACCCAAGCCATTTTGGAACCAAACTTGGTTGACACTTAACCAACAAGTTGCCGCGCCAAATGTTCACCACCAAACCCAAGAATGGAGCAATAAACCAACCAAGGATAATGATCAATCCCTTAAAGCCCTGACTAGGGATGGTGTCTTGGGTTCTTTGCAATACCAAACAGGCCAGAAAACAGCCATTGCAGATCAAAGCCAGTCTAGAGAGAAATAAAAGCCACTTCATAAAAAAATTTCGTTCAAAATAGCATTAATTTGCCAATCTCATAAAACTGAACTATGAAGCACTTTGAGTGGAAATCCCTCCTACCCCATGTTATTGCCGTTGCTGTCTTTGTTTTGGTAGCGGTTGTTTATTGCAAACCTGCCATGGAAGGAAAGGTATTGAGCCAACACGATGTAAGCCAGTGGAAGGGCATGGCCCAGGATCTGATGCAATACAAAGAAAAAACAGGGCATTATCCCTTATGGAACAATAATTTATTTGGGGGCATGCCTGCTTACCAAATTGCCATGGAAGCCAATAACCCGGTTTCTGTGATTTATTTACATAAAGTGTTTATGCTTTGGCTACCCAAACCCATTGGTTATTTCTTTTTGCTCTGTATAGGTTTTTATTTCTTGTCTCAAGTAATAGGTAGTAATTATTGGCTGGGCATCATGGGGGGCATCGCCTATGCGTATGCTACATATAGCCCGGTGATTGTGGCCGTAGGGCATGATACCAAGATGCAAGCCATGGGATACTTACCAGCAATATTGGCAGCTATCTGGTTAATCTATCAGAAAAAATATGCTTGGGGATTGGCATTAACGGCCATTTTTAGTGCACTCTTAGTAGGCATGAATCACTTACAAGTCACTTATTATTTCTTAATACTAGCACTAGTCATGACCATTGGATTTATCATACAATGGGTTAAATCAAATGACTATAAACATTTGGGTATTGCCCTTTCTCTGGCCTTGGTTGGAGGTTTATTAGGAGCAGGATCCAATTTGGTAACACTGGCTACTACTAGTGAATATTCTAAAGCCACTATGCGTGGTGGTAGTAATTTGGACACTACTGCCATTAAAACAAACCCTACTCAAAAAACAACAGGATTAAGTACCCAATACGCTTTTTTCTATGGCAGCTATGGACCAGCAGAAACCCTGACCTTCTTAGTACCCGGCATTTATGGTGGTAGTTCTAATGGAGAATTAACAGCTAATTCGCATATTGGAAAAGCGGCTATAGAACGCGGATTCCCAGAAGATCAAGCCGGACAATTGGCTGGTTATATGGGAACCTATTGGGGACCACAACCCATGACATCTGGCCCAGTTTATCTAGGCGCAGTCATTTGCTTCTTATTCATCTTTGGTATGGTCTATTTAAAAACATGGCATCGCTGGTGGATTCTGGCAGTTTGTGCCATTGCGGTAGTCTTTAGTTGGGGAGGCAATTTTGCCAGCTTCAATGAATTTGTATTTAATCACTTACCGCTTTATAACAAATTCCGCGCACCAAGTATCATCTTAATTCTGCCACAATTGCTCTTCCCTTTATTGGGTGTAATGGCCATGCAACAATTGTTATTTGTAGAAAAAGACAAGAAAGCTGCTTTAGAAAAACTCAAACTATCTGCCTATATCACAGGTGGCATTTTTGTATTGGCCGGAATACTCTATCTCAGCTTTAGTTATGTTGGCGCTAATGACGAAGGCATCAAAGGCATGCTGGGTCAAATTTTCAGGGGTAGCCAAGAAGACACAAATACTTTTTACAACTTGTTAATCGCAGATAGAAAATCATTGTTCTCAAATGACCTGATCAGGAGTTTGGTCTTGGTTGCTGGCGCGATGGTCATTCTGTATCTCTATCTCACAGAAAAAATTAAGCTCAATTATGTGTTAGCAGGATTGGTCTTGATTAGTTCCATTGATTTGCTTGCAGTTGGAAGACGATATTTGAATGAGAACAATTTTCAAGACGAAGAAACTTATAACGAATCTAATTTTAAACCAAGTCCTGTTGACTTGGAAATCATGAAAGACAGCAGTCATCCAAGGGTATTCAATACTACGGTTAGTTCTTTTAATGATGCCACTACGGCTTATCACCACCGAGACATTGGTGGCTATAGTCCTGTTAAATTAAGTATTGTAGAAGACCTGCTTAATTTCCAACTCAAGAAACAACCATTGAACAAACAGGTCTTAGACATGCTGAACATGAAATATGCCATTGTTCAAAATCCACAGGATGGGCAACCTGCACTTCAAATTAATCCTGAAGCATTGGGCAATGTTTGGTTTGTAAAACATATCCAATACGCAGACAAGCCCATTGGTGTTATGCGCGCCATGGACCAATTTAATCCAAAGGATACCGCCATTGTAGAAAGCGGTTCCAAAAAAGATATAGCTTTTGAACCGGTAGCAGATAGCAGCGCTAGAATTCGTTTGGTTAAAAACGATAACGACCTTGTTGAATACGCTTCCAATGCTGCTAGCAATCAGTTTGCAGTCTTTAGTGAGATCTATTATGACAAGGGCTGGAAAGCCTATGTAGACGGAAAAGAGACAACCATTGTACAAACCAACTATGTGTTGCGTGGTTTACCTATACCAGCTGGAGCTCATAAAATTGTTTTTGAATTCAAACCAACTAGTTACTACAATAGTAACAAAGCGGCTATTGGTTCTACTGCCATTATTTGGTTATTGGTTTTAGCAGCTATTGCAGCTGGATTTAGAAAACCAAGCACCAAAACGGTATAATGGATAAGAAGCCCAGCATTCTGGCCCTGGTATCTTACCGGGTGTTCCCAGCGCTCATGGGCGGGCAGAAATGTGTTGCAGCTTTTTATGAAGAGCTGCAAACATTGTCAAATTTGAAACTGGTAGTTTCTAGCGACAATGATTTGGCTTTTGCCAAGCAGTTAGACGCCGATAATTACTTGTATAATCACTGGAAGGGTTTTTACAACCTGGGTTATTTTTGGCGTTTAAAGAAAACCATTCAGACCCATCAAATTGAATACCTCATTATTGAACATAGTTATTTTGGGTGGCTGGGTTGGCTATTGCGTTTGTTTTGCAAAGTGGAACTAATCTTAAGGGTACATAATATTGAAGCCTATCGCTTTAGAGATATGCATAGAAAATGGTGGCGCATCTACTATTTCTATGAACACTGGATTTGTAAATCAGCCAACCAAATCTGGTTTACTTCTCCCAATGATGCGGCTTGGATGCAAGCAACATGGAATATCCCAAGTCATTGTTGTACGGTATTAAATTATGGGGTTGATGTTTTGACTGCACCTAGTTTGATTGAAAAAAAACAGCAAAGACAAATCTTGTTAGACCAATTTCAATTGCATCCTCAAACAAGGCTTTTTTTATTCAATGGCACATTGGATTATATTCCTAATACCGATGCATTGCGGATCATTGTTTCAGAGTTATTGCCAAGACTTGACAAATTGCAAAAAGGATATCGCATTTTTATTTGTGGCAATAGGATTACCGAGCAATGGAAAAAGGAATTAGAAAGAAACCCTCAAATTATTTTGGCCGGTTTTGTTCCAGATATATCAGTCTTTTATAAAGGAACCGATTGCTTTATCAATCCCGTAACACTGGGTAGTGGTGTTAAAACAAAATTGGTAGAAGCCCTAGCATATAACCAAGACATTATTTCTGTGGTTTCGGGTGCAAAGGGAATTGAAGCCTCTTATTGTGGTGAAAAATTACAGTTGGTGTCAGACTATGACTGGGATGCATTTACAATAGCCATGATGCAATTGGAATTGCCTTCAAGAAATCAAACACCCCAAGCTTTCTACCAAGATTTTAACTGGAAGCATATTGTTGACAAAGCCATTTTATCTTTGCAGTCATGAGTCAGGATGCTATTTCCATATCGGTTGTGATTTGCACCTATAATAGGGCCGCCTATATTCGGGATGCCATGGAGAGTTTGGTCAATCAAACCCTTGACAAAACAGCTTTTGAAGTAATTATTGTCAATAATAATTCCACGGATGACACTCAAAAGGTTTGTTTGGATTATTTATCGGCTCATCCTGATTATCAATTTCAATTTTTAAACGAGGCCAAACAAGGTGCCTCGTTTGCACGCAATACTGGCGCTGCCTTGGCAAAGGGAGGATTACTTTGTTTTATGGATGATGACGCTGTAGCAGGAAAAGATTACTTAGAACGCATTGTGCAATTTTTTGCATCGCACCCAGACGCTGGTGGATTAGGCGGTAAGATTATACCCAAATATATTCCTGCAGAACCAGCTTGGATGAGCTATTACGTTTCTAGTATGGTGGGGAATTTTGATTATAGTCCAACGGTAGCGGTCTTTAGTCCCAATAAGTATCCCCTAGAATCCAATATGATTATTCGGAAAACGGATTTTGAAGCCATTAACGGCTTTAACACTGCCCTTCCTGGGGTAGTTGGCACTTTGAGGATTGGAGGCGAGGGAAAGGACTTTTTTATGCGATTAAAAGCCCTTGGCCGTATCATCTATTATGACCCAGCCATTGCAGTGCAACACGTGGTAGAGGTTTCCAAACTTACCCCTGAATATCTTTATCGTGTGGCTTCTGGTATGGGGCGTGGAGAAAAAGTACGCATGAAAGAAATGGGCAATGCAGCTTATTACAAGAAAATTGCTGAATACCTCTTCAAACTTGGAGCAGCCATGATTTTAGGATGCAAATATTTTTTGCAAGGGCATCCAAAAAAATTCTGGCCCATTATTCAATTTAGAATAGATACCCTGAAAGGATTATTAGAATAATTAAGACTTGAATCCATAGATCATTCCGCAATTAGCAGTAGCATGGGGCAGGTGTAAAAATTGAAAACCCGCTTCTTTTAATTGTGTAGCAATTTCAGCATATCCTTTTTCATGCCATTCTACTAAAATGCCATCTACCCTATTTAAGTAATTGGTATCTTTGAGTGAATCAAAAATGGCATATTCCTCTCCTTCACAATCAATTTTTAATAGCACTGAGCTATTGGGATATTGGGGTAATAATTCATCTAAAATAGAGACTATGGAGCGTAAGTAAACTTCAACTGTTTTACCTACCTGTTTGCCGTAAACGCTATTATCAGAAGCCATGGTAGAAGCAGATAACAATCCACTATCAAATAAAGTAATTTCTCTTGTTTCAGAAACATTGCTTACCCCATAAGGGTGCATAAATAACTTGTCTTGAAGTTGGGGGTTAAGCGCTAAATTGGTTGTTGCTTCCTGAAAGGTTTGGGGAAACGGCTCAAATCCATGTACGGCTTTCACTTGTGGGTTATTGGCAAAAAAATGAGAAGCCACCCCCACATTCATTCCAATGTCTAAGACCAAGAGATCTTGTTTTAGCAAGTGCACCCCATAAATCTCTTCTTTGAATACCTCATACAAGACAGCCATATTGGAAAGAGATGCTACATTAAATTTCAATCCTGCAATTTGTACAATAAAGCTGTCCTGTGCTACATTCAAAACAGTCACTTTGCTATTTTGCAAGAGTTCAATTAAGTGGTTAATAGAGAATTCAAATTGGGGTAATTGTGCTATGGCAATTTTATTACCTGTTTCTTGAAAAACTACCCATTGCCCCTCTCTTTTAAGCCCTTGAATCTGTTTGAGACCAGCATTCTGAAATGCCAATGCATAAGCCATCTTGAATGACCTGAATTTCAATATGCAATACAGGAACAAGATTCCTTTTATAAGGGTTCTGGTTAATTTCATGATTGTTTTTTTCCCATTTTCCCAAA
>JBEAPC010000091.1:0-3836 GCA_041164585.1 Bacteroidota bacterium | reverse complement strand
CAAAATCTTCCAACTCATCTAGTGTTACCAATGTTGGTCCAATGCAAGTAGCAAAATCCTTGCCCTTAGCGGGTCCAAGGTTCAGCAACATTTCTTCCATCTGCAAACGCCTTGCACTCATATCGTTCATGATCATGAGTCCCCCAATATAGCTGTCTGCTTCTTCTGCGGTAATATTTCTACCGGATTTACAAACCACCATGGCTACTTCTAATTCAAAATCCAATTTTTCAAAATGGTCGGGCATGCATTTGATTGGGCCTGGTCCTTGAATGCTATGATGATTGGTAAAATAAAAAATGGGGTATTGGTCAAACTCCGCAATCATCTCTACTTTTCTATTTCTTCTAGCAGCAGCCACGTGTTGTCTAAAAGCATAACCATCTCTGCATGAAGTAGGGAAGGGTACAGGTGCCAACAAATCAAGACCTTCTACTGGGATTCCACGGTCTGTGCTAATCTTACCTGACTTAATAGCCGCATCTACTTGTTGGCCAATGGGAAACATATCTTCCCAATAGTGCAAAAACATATTCATGCTATTGGGTAATTCAGGGTGCATCAAGTCACAATCATAGAGATATCCTTCTACTAAAAATGCCAATTGATCGCGGCCATCGGCCATATAAGAGACAAGCTTCATACTAGATGTTTTGAAAGGCGAAAATAGCGGAAAATGCGCTGCTAATTGGTACATTTAATCCATGAAAAGGATCCTATCTAAAATACTGCTCTTGATTACCCTATTGATGGGCAAACAAGTTCTGGTTAATGCATTGGCACAAAGCAATCAGGTTCCAATAGTAGTAGCTGCAAATAATCCAAACACATGGATCAGGATCAACCAATTGGGCTATCCCCAAAAATCTATTAAAGTAGCGGTATGGTGTAGCAAACAATCTGTGGCATTAAAGGAATTTGAATTGGTAGACGCAAAAACTAACAAGACTGTCTATCGCGCAGCAACGGGAAAAGCATTTGGGGCTTATGGTCCATTTCAAGAAACGTATCGATTAGACTTTTCAGCATTTACCAATTCCGGGAATTATTATTTGAAAACAGGCAATATTCAATCACCCATTTTTCCCATTAACAATCAGGTCTATGATGGAACGGCTGATTTTTGTTTGCGTTATATGCGTCAGCAAAGAAGTGGATTCAATCCATTTTTAAAAGACAGTTGTCATACCCATGATGGCTATACCGTTTATGCTCCAGTGCCAGATGGTACACATATAGATGCTAGTGGTGGTTGGCACGATGCCAGCGATTATTTGCAGTACTCGGCAACATCGGCCAATGCTACCTTTCATTTGCTGGCTGCTTACCGCGATTTTCCTTCACAGTTCAAAGACATAAAACAAGCCAATGGATTGGATGGAAAAAATGGCCAGGCCGATGTTTTAGATGAAGCAAAATGGGGTTTGGATTGGTTGCTCAAAATGCATCCCAAAAAAGACTGGCTTTTTAATCAATTGGCCGATGACAGAGATCATAGGAGTATGCGCATTCCAAAGGAAGATAGTTTTTACAATCGTGGTTTTGAACGGCCCGTTTATTTTATCACGGGCAAACCACAGGGTTTGTTTAAATATAAGAATCGTGCAACAGGTGCGGCTTCTACTGCGGGTAAATTTTCAAGTGCTTTTGCTCTGGGATATCAGCTCTTTCAAAAACGCAATCCTAGCTTTGCAAAGACACTCTTTGAGAAAAGTTTCTCTGCTTATGAAATTGGTTTAAAAATGCCTGGCGTTGCACAAACTGCTCCCGGTGGCGCACCTTATTTTTATGAAGAGGATGATTGGCAGGATGATATGGCATTGGCGGAGACTCAGTTGTACCAAATTACCAAGGACAGGAATTACTTAAAAAATAGTTTTCAAAAATTACACAAATCAGTTGATTCCACTTGGATGGGAAACGATACCATGCGGCATTATCAATGGTATCCATTTATACAATTAGGCGTTAACGAATTGGCCAAAACCTCCGAGCTCCCAGTAAAATCATTTGAAACCATGCAGCTTTATGAAAATGGGATTTATGCTGTTTGGAGAAAGGCCATGAACAATGCTTTTTTTAGGGGAGTTCCATTTACTTGGTGCAGTAATAATCTGACCACAAGTTTTGCCATGGAATGTTATTGGTATAGAACTCAAACAAAAGATAATAAGTATCAGCAATTAGAGCAATCTAATATTGACTGGCTATTTGGTTGTAATCCATGGGGAACAAGTATGGTCTATGGTTTACCTGCCAAAGGCGATACACCGATAGACCCACACTCCGCTTTTACACACTTAAAAAATTATCCCATTGATGGTGGTTTGGTAGATGGCCCAGTGTATACATCAATCTATCAAAACCTGATTGGTATTAAACTGAATGAGGAAGACGAATACGCAGCATTCCAAAGTGACCTCGCTGTCTACCACGATGATTATGGAGATTATAGTACCAATGAACCCACTATGGATGGAACGGCTTCTTTGGTTTATTTGTTGGCGGCAAAAGCAAATGAGTCTTCAAAAGAAATAGCAAATCTCAAAAGAATGCCATGGAACAATCCCAATGCGGATCAATTCAGTTATTCTCACGGAGCAGTTGTAAGAGCAAGTACAAGCTCACCAATTATTTCTTTGGTATTTACGGGTGATGAATACGGAGATGGTTTGTCTACCATTAGAAAAGTACTTGATAAAAACAAAGTCTTGGGTTCCTTCTTTTTTACTGGAAGATTTTATAGAAATCCTTTGTTTCAGGATGATATAAAAATGTTAGGGCTAAAACACCAGATGGGGCCACATTCAGATCAACACTTACTCTATTGTGATTGGACCAAGCGTGATAGTACCTTAATTACTCGCGCCAGATTCCAATATGATTTTAATCAAAACATAGCCGAAGTCAGAAAAGTAAATGTGTATGAGGGGAGCAAACAGTTTTTTATTCCTCCTTATGAGTGGTGGAATAAGGATATTGCTAGGTGGAGTAATGAAAAGGGAATCACCTTATTTAATTTCACACCAGGTACAGGAACCAATGCAGATTATACCTGGCCAGAGTTAGGCGCTTCTTATAAGAGTAGTGAGCAGATCATTAGCAATTTGAAAAAATTTGAAGAAACCAATCCCAATCATTTGAATGGAACTATACTCTTGTTTCATGTGGGAACAGATCCAAGAAGAAAGGATAAATTCTATGATTATTTGGATGGCTTAATTGTCTATCTCAAGAGCAAGGGCTATCTGTTTCAAAGAATTGACAATTTGTTTCATTGAGATTACCACCTGTCTTCTTCCGGAATATCAGCAGGATTTTGACGGAACTGTTCACGGCTCAGGCGTTTTTGTTCCTGTCTTTCTAACATCAATTGGGCAATAATTTTCCCAGCATTCTCGCCTGGATTTTCTGCTAGTAATTGTTTGAGTTTTTTCTCAGGCACGTCTACCGCATAGAGTAAATAGACTAGTTTGGAAAAATCATGGGCAATCAGGTGATTGATATGCGCTATCAAATCAGCTAGACTCATTTTCTCTAAGGCCTGTAATTCAGTGTTTTTATTCATGTGCTAAACAATCAAACATATTTTTCCATCACACCCAATCCAAATAAGGCAAAATCATATTTTACTGGGTCTGCTGCGTCCAAGGTACGCAAGTATTGGGTTAGTTCTACTGCGGCGGCCCAATCGGTTTGCTTTCTATCTAGTAACTGAAAACGTTTGGCCACCCTTGCCACGTGTAGATCAATGGGGCAGATGAGATCAGCGGGTGAAATACTTTTCCAAATGCCAAAATCAACACCTTGCTTGTCTTTACGCACCATCCATCGCA
>JBEAPC010000090.1:0-3616 GCA_041164585.1 Bacteroidota bacterium | reverse complement strand
GCGGGTACCGGACTCAATAATATAGTCATTGGCACTTCTACTTATTGGCGTTTTGATTTCTTAAGCGGTGTTGTATTATTGGCATTTAGATTACCATTGACTTATTACCTAATAAAAAACTATGGTATCATTGGTTCTGCTTTTGCAGAATTGGCTGCATTTGCTTTGTATAATTTTATTCGTTTTGAATTTTTAAGGCGAAAATTTGGGATGCAACCTTTTAATCAAAACAACCTAAAGGCATTGGTATTGGGCGTTCTTTCATTTGGATTTGTGACGCTATTGATGGGTCAATTTCCAGGATGGTCTGGAATGATTGGTAGGTCCTTAATTTTCTCAAGTTTGATGACCATTGGAGTCATCAAAGGAAATTTAACACCAGATGCTGCACAAATGATAGATCAATTCAAAACAAAATGGGGAATCAAATAAGCATTAAAGTTGTTTCATTCTACCACCACCCCTGAATTTGGGACTCCAATAAGTTTCTTTTAAATCACTGATCATAACTCCCCCACTTGTGGCGGCGTGTACAAATTTGCTATTTTGCAAATAAACCCCAACATGGGTAATAGACCTTCTGCTTCTTCCTGAAGTGTGAAAAAATACCAAATCCCCTTCTTGTAAGTCATCAATTCCAATAATATCAGCTGATTGATATTGTTCTTGGGCCGTTCTTGGCAGGCTAATAGCATATAAATCCCTGTACAATATCTGGGTAAAGGCGGAACAGTCTAAACAGTTTTCCGTAGTTCCTCCCATACAGTAACGGGTACCCCACCATTTGTCCATTTGCTCTAATAAAGCAATATTATCCAATTGACTTACCGGCACTCCCACTAACACAGAAAATTTCAATTGTAAATAACTGGCATTCTCGGTACTAAAAATGCCTCCACTAATGGGATTATTGGGTTTACTGGTATTGGTCTTTTTGGTATTAGCTGTGCTGGTTTTATGCTTTGAACTCATGGTTGACCCAGGCGTAACCTCTATTCCTTCAATGAATTGTGGCTGTTTCTGAGACTTCAGCTTTTTATTAGACACCGTAGCAGTAGTATGGTCCTTTGCAGTTAACTGTCTAAATGACCGGCAACTACTAAAGCCAAGCAATAAAACTATATATATTAAAATTTGAAATTGTTTCATAAACTAGGGCTGCAATTTAGGTTTGAAACGCCTAACTGGCAAATTAGAAGCAATGTGGAAAATTTAACCTACCTGACAGGCTGCTTTGTTACGATATTTGACCGAATCCAGTTGCTCATGTGTCAGTTTTCTCATTTACACGTTCATACCCAATATTCCTTGTTAGATGGTGCCGCTAACATCGGCAGTTTATACAAAAAAGCCGCAAAAGACAATATGCCAGCCTTGGCTATTACCGATCACGGGAATATGTTTGGCGCATTTGAATTTGTAGCTCAAGCATGGAAAAACACCAAAGTCATTGGTAAGGATGAAAATGGAAAAGACATACTTGCTCCAACCGTAAAACCCATTGTGGGATGCGAGTTCTATGTAGTAGAAGACCGATTCTTAAAAACCTTTACAAAAGAAGTCAAAGACAAAAGATATCACCAAGTATTATTGGCTAAAAATGCTACTGGATATCAAAACTTGGTCAAGCTCACTTCTATGGGTTTTATTGAAGGAATGTATAGCAAATATCCTAGGGTAGATAAAGGCTTAATTGAAAAATACCACGAAGGTATTATTGCCACTACTTGCTGTATAGGTGCATATGTTCCACAAACTATTTTAAATGGAACTGATCAAGAAGCCGAGAATGAATTCAAATGGTGGTTAGACTTATTTGGAGAAGACTATTATATAGAAATTCAAAGACACCAGATTAAGGAACAGGAATTGATCAACAATACCCTGCTCAAATTTGCCAAGAAATACAATGTTCCTGTCATTGCAACCAATGACAGTCATTATACAGAAAGGGACGATTATAACGCACACGATATTTTGCTCTGTATCAATACGGGTGAAAAACAAGCCACACCTGGCTTTGATGATTTTGCCAATGACGATGTGCAGATCAAGAATAGAAGGTTCAAATTCCCCAATGATCAATTCTATTTCAAGACAACGGAAGAGATGAAAAAACTCTTTCATGATATTCCAGAATCTATAGACAATACCAATGCTATTGTTGACAAGATTGAAGTCTTGAATTTGAAGAAAGATATTTTGCTTCCCGCCTTCCCTATTCCACCCTCCTTTCAAGTGCATACGGATAGCAATATGAACCAATGGGAATTCTTGAAGCACTTGACCATGGAAGGCGCTAAAATGCGCTACAATGATATTACGCTAGAGATTCAAGAAAGACTAGACTTTGAATTGTTTACTATTAGAACCATGGGGTTTGCGGGTTACTTTTTAATTGTAAGTGACTTTATCAAAGCTGGGCGTGAAATGGGTGTATTTGTTGGGCCTGGACGTGGTTCAGCAGCGGGATCTGTAGTGGCTTATTGTATTGGAATCACCAATATTGACCCTATTAAATACAACCTACTGTTTGAGCGTTTCCTGAATCCAGACCGTAAGAGCATGCCCGATATAGATACGGATTTTGATGACGAAGGCAGACAACGTGTGATTGATTATGTGGTTGACAAATATGGCAAGAATCAGGTTGCACAGATTATCACATATGGTACCATGGCCGCCAAAATGAGTATCAAAGACGTGGCAAGGGTACTTGACCTTCCTTTAAGTGAAAGCAATATGTTGGCCAAATTAGTGCCAGACAAACCAGGTACAGAATTACGCCGTGTCTTACACGCTCCTTTCACTATTAAAGAAGGAGAAAAAACTGGCGAAAAATCATTTGAAGAAAAAGAAGGCTACCAACAGGAAGACCTTGACAATATTCGGAAACTAAGGGAACTCTATAACGGTGATGATATTCGATCACAGGTTTTAAAAGAAGCGGAAAGACTAGAAGGATCGGTTAGAAATACAGGGATACATGCTGCAGGTATTATCATCGCTCCGCGCGATTTAACTGACCTAATTCCGGTGGCTATTTCAAAAGACTCACCACTTTGGGTTACACAGATTGAAGGAAGCACCATTGAAGATGCAGGCGTTATTAAGATGGACTTCTTGGGTTTAAAAACCCTTTCCATTTTAAAAACGGCGCTGGAATTGATTTTTCAAAATCACCAAGTGACTATTGACTTAGACACCATTCCATTAGACGATGAGAAAACTTTTCAACTCTATCAAAAAGGAGAAACCAATGCTACGTTTCAGTTTGAAAGTATTGGTATGCAAAAATACCTGCGTGAATTAAAGCCGGATAAATTTGCAGACTTGATTGCCATGAACGCCCTATATCGCCCCGGGCCAATTGCCTATATCCCAAACTTTATTGACCGTAAGCATGGAAGAGAAGCCATCACTTATGACTTATCAGACATGGAAGAATACCTGGCTGATACTTATGGAATTACTGTGTACCAAGAACAGGTGATGTTGCTGTCTCAAAAAATTGGAGGCTTTAGTAAGGGAGACGCGGATGTGTTGCGCAAAGCGATGGGTAAAAAAGATAGAAAGACCCTTGACAAGATGAAGGGGAAATTTGTAGAAGGCGCAA